>NZ_NWUL01000030.1:0-250135 GCF_002903155.1 Sulfobacillus sp. hq2
TCTGGTCGTGGCTGGAGACTCGCGCATAGGCAACGGTGCGCCGGTTTGCCGTATCAGCACCATGAAACCACTCAGGGCGCAGCTTCGCCAAGTCATAGCGCCGGTGGCCGCCGGGCGTATGTTCGGCCATGAGCCGGCCTTCCGCCTCCCAGCGTCGCAGAGTGGTAATGGATACGCCCAAGGCTTTGGCCGCCTCCCTTATGCTAACTAATCTCTCCATTTTGTATAGTATAAGTTAGCTTTGGTTAGTTATCAACCGAACTGTTAAAGCCCCGTTCTTCTGCCCTCTACCTTTTTGACGAACCGGAATCCGCCCTCTCCATTACCGGTCAATTGGCTTTTCTTCGTCTGTTAAAGCAATGGTCCGGGACCGGCCAGACCCAAGTCATCATCGCTACCCACTCACCCATCCTCCTAGCGTTTCCCGGTGCAACCATCTACTCTTTTGACGCTGCCCCTATCACGTCTATACGCTACGAGGACTCTACGCCCTACCAATTAACGCTGTCCTTCCTGAAGTCTCCAGACGTCTTTCTCCGAGAACTCTTTCGTCATAACGACTAGCCCTCGCGAGCTTCTTCGCGAACATTGCGGTCGTGGATAGCCAAAACAGCTTGCTCCCACAACTGACGCGATGTCTCGCGGCTCACCCGCTCAAAGCGAACCTTGCGACCGGGCTTGATTTGGGCCAATCGCCCCAAATCGACGGTGGCAACCATGGCCACAACGGGATATCCGCCCAAAGTCCCTCGAGCCGGCAGCAAAACGAGTGCCGTGCCGTCAGGCGTAATCTGCACGGCTCCTGGCGCCATGCCTTCTGATATCATGGGGGCAAGAGGGTCAGGGCGAAAGGTGCCCTGAAGCCGGATACCCATGCGGTTACTGGCCGCTCCGACTACAAACTCTTGAGAAAAGAACTTCGTCCACAAATTTTCGCCCATGACCTCATCATGAGGACCTGCCAACAGCCGAACAGGAGCTAAGATCTCTTGACACAGCATCGGGGCTCGCCGAAGCATTCTCCGGTAAGCCCAGTCATCCAACGCCGTGGAACCGACCGGAATTTTGTCCCCCGCCTGTAACGCACGACCGGCATATCCCCCGATCCCTGCGACTAAATCCGTACTGCGGCTGCCCATCACGGTGGGGACTGCACATCCCCCGCGTACCGCCAAGTACGCGTACACGCCTGTGAATTTTCCCAATCGAACCGTACTGCCCGCTTGCACCCAAAAAGCACTCCATGCCGGCAATCTTTCCTTGTCATTCACTACCACTTCACAAACAGCGCCGGTTACGGCAACCCATGTACTTTCTTCAAAAGACCACTCTCCTCCTTGCAAAACTATTTCAATAGCGGCGGCCTCTGGCGCGTTGCCGACTAGTGCATTAGCCCAACGATATGCCAGGGCATCAACAGCACCGCCCGAAGCAAAACCTAGCGCCTGATATCCGTAGCGGCCCAAATCTTGAATGGTTGCTTGGACCCCTGGCTTTCGGACCACGATCATTGCCTCACCACCCCCCCTCCCATAATTGATCGGGCCACGGGCCGTTTTGAATGGCAGGATCATTCGCCAAAACCTGATACATTTTGGCGTCAATGGGCCAAAACCTCACCACGTCTCCAGGTTCATAAGGAATGGGAGCATCCAATTCGGGTCGAAATAGCCGAATCGGCGTCCGTCCGATGATTTGCCACCCTCCTGGCGTTGCAGTGGCATAAATCCCCGTCTGCTGCTCGGCAATGCCAACAGAACCAGCTGGGACTGTCGACCGCGGAGTGGGTCGGCGGGGAGCCCGTATGGCTTCGAGAACAGGGCCTAAAAAGGGAAAGCCTGGAGAAAATCCTAGACAATACACACGGTAATCCTTCCCGGCATGTGCAGCGATTACCGCATCCCGCTGCATCTGATGCATCTGAGCCACGTCATTCAAATCAGGCCCAAACTCTTCCCCATAAGCCACAGGCAACGTCACACGCCGGCCCCTTGTGTCTTGCGCAGGCATTGTGGCCAAAGCCTCTGCCACCAAACCGTTCCAATCTAGCCCTCCCATTTCCGGGGAATAGAGTACAAGAACCGTCGTATAGGCGGGGATCACATCACGAACCAACGGCATCTGTGCGCGAATCCAGTGAGCGATGTGGTGCACCTGCCTATTAATCTGCTCATCTATGGCAGAACCGAACTCGATGAGGACCGCATATTCGCCTACCGGGCGAATCCTCCAAGTCGCCAAAATGTCTCACCTCATCGTTGCTTTGCTTGAGCTGTCCTCTTTAACTCATTTTACCAAGAGGTGCCTTGCGATACCGTTTGTGTGAGCAATTCGGCACTTTTACATTGATCGCCACACGCTGATTCTGATCCACAGCACACCGAGCACAACGGCCCTTGATGAAAGGGACAACCCACCATATCTAATGCCTCGAACGCGTGATGACATTGGATACAATTTATCACCTGGTCCTGCCCAGATTCCAGTGACGCCGTTGAGCGCACATGGTAGGTGCGTCCTTTAGTCACGCCGGCAATTATTGGCGGGAGCAATAATCCTAATCCCGCCGAAACAAAAGGGGCCCAAGTTTCACCAAGAGGACCTGCCGCNACCAGCAGGGCAATCACCAGCGCGCCCACGCCTACTACGTTGAATTGCGGCAAAAAGGCCCGTTTATATTCATAACCTGCGGGGCTTAGTTTGAATAGCCATTTGTTAAAAAGGGTGTCAGATACCACCGTCATCGCCCACGCGATGATAAAGACGCCCTCAAAAGTAAGAATTTGGAGCATGTGGGCAAAAATATTTCCCATCATTAACACGGTCCCCAAGACTGCCGTAAGAACTCCCCACCATTGGCGGCCGGGCGTGAAATGAAAGACACGCGAAAAGAAGTTCGAATAGGCAAGAGAACCACTGTACACATTGACCGTATTAATGCGCACTTGGGTGATCAGCACAATGAGTAGCCCGACCGGCCCTAAAATAGCCGTAAAATAATCCCCAGGATTGGTCTGATGCAGCTCTAGTCCAAAATACGAGCCAAGTAACACCACCCCTAAGAACGTGACAATCATCACGACATACCCGTTGAAGAAGGCACCGATGGCGGTATCTTTGGCACGCACAAAGCGTCCTAAATCTGCCCCTTGCGTCCCCATGCTAATCAAGGCAAACACCGTGGCAGCTAATTGCAGCAAAATCGGTCCCGCCGTAAGCGATGGAGCCTTAGCAGGCCGATAAGCCAGCCATGGTACGGGATGGAGAACATGGGCCACATGGTACCACACGAACGCCACGGCCACTGCGTAGATAGGAAGAGTCACCCACATCAACCAACTTAAAAACCGCATGCCCTTCGTGGCCAATACGATAAAGAGCAGCCCAATCAACGTTTCCCACAGCAAAGCAGGAACGCGAGGCATACTCGTCTGCAAAGCTCCTACTAAAATGGAGCCTTCAAACGCAAAGAACATAATATAATTGAAGCTATACAAAATCGAAGCAATGGCGGAACCCATAAACCCATACCCGCTGCCCCGTGTAATCAGATCACTATCGAGCCCCGTTTTGGCCCCGACCCAACTAAAGAAGAAACCAACGGATCCAATAAACAGTACGCCAAACACCATACCCCAAATTGTTGGCCCAGTCCCGTACTCTAAGGTCAATTCACTTCCCCATGACAAAAAGAACATCGCGGTGGAAACACCAATCAAGACACTGAAAATGCTCGACCAGTGCCAGATCCGAAAACTCGCTGGAACAAAACGTAACGCATAATCTTCCCGTTGATCTCTTGGTTGTGGTTTAGCCACGTTGTCGACCCCCTAACTCTGATGTGTTGTCCCCTTTGGCTACCCCATTACCGAAGAACCGCTTCGAAATACCGTTAGGAAACACCATGATAGCCCTTCCCAGTAACGCAGAAACCCTCAAGACATGTAATCAAAAAACGAAGACAAAAACAGAGGAAAACTCTTCCTTACCCCTCTAGAGTACCATCTGACAGACCCTTCAATCTCTCTCATATCTGTGCCTTTTCACAAAAACTTCTCAAATCGACCGCATTTGAGGAGAAGACATAACAGCCTCTTGGCGTTCCGGTTCATCCTTTCGTGGAACTTGCTAAATCACTCGCCGATTCGATGAGTCCATGCCCATCGTCATGAATCGGTATCCGTGCACACCGGACCTGTATGAGAAGGGAAACGAACGTCATCCCACCTTCTTTGCAGCGTTTTCGTAAAGCCAAATTGTCAACATCTTTGCCCATAGGGGAAGCTACCGGATTGGAACATCATCCCCAAATCCCCATCAATTTCCTAAAAACGCCAAAATTAGGCAGGAATTTAACGATCTTTTGACGAAAGCAACATGAGCATATATGACCCGACTTAATACAATTTGAAAATCTATAGGAGGCCCTTTGTGATACCTGCATTCAACACTTCACCCAGCACCCAAACACAACCACGTTGGTCATGGCCGCAGGTTACGACCATCGTGGTCACGTGTTTGTTTGTGTCTTTTCAACTCATCGTGTCGGTTCATAAATTTTATAATATGGAAGCCACGACCATGGATTTAGGTGCCTTTGAGCAAGAAATGTGGAATATCTCGCATGGCAATTGGTGGGCTTTTTCGAGTGTCTTTCAAGCGCCCGCGGTATCGATCGATGGATTTCTATGGATTTATCCCATCGCCTATGGCTTCCGTTTTTTGGGGGGGGCCGTCTTTTTGTTTACTTTACAAAGTACGGCAACCGCAATCAGTGCTTGGGGAATTTACCGAGCAGCACGGCTCCATGGTTTGTCGGAATGGCAGGCAGCAGTTGTCTCGATGGCTTTTCTTTTATATCCAGCCATTATTGGCGGCAGTCAGTTTGACTTTCATCCCGATTTCATTGCGCTACCGTTTTTAATTTGGGCTTATGTCGCCTATCAGGCCGAATCGAAAATTCTTTCCTACATCCTTTTTCTATGTGCAGCGCTATCCAAGAATGTGGCCATCATCTCTATTGGTGCGTTCGGTTTTGGCTTGATACTTTGGCAACACCGTATTCGCGACGGCCTGATCACTTTAGGCGGCAGCCTTCTATTCTTCTTCGCCGAAATGGATTGGATTATTCCTCAGTATTTTGACGGCGGCATGACGCAACATAATAAACACCTATACGCCTATCTCGGCCATGGATACATAGGCATGTTGGCTGGCATTGTCACTCACTTTTCCCTTGTTGCGCACCATTTATCTCATGAAGGGTCCTACTTTATTTGGATTTTAGGCCCTGTACTGGGCTTGTCACTCTTGGGGGCAGCCTCCACACCAGCCATGCTCTCCTTGCTTTTTCTCAATGCGCTCTCGTTATTCCCTAATCAACGGTACCTCACGTCTCAATATCAAGTGATACTTGCGGGCTGGCTTTTTCTGGCCTTAATCGAAGCTCTGGCGCGATTCAAAAACCGTCGATCCCGTCTCCTTTTTGGCATAAGTCTCACCACCATGATCTTAGAAACCAGCTTCTTAAGCGTCAACATCCTGCCCCTTCTGTCGGTCACGCATCCGCGCACATGGACCGCCACCCAGCAAGCCAACCGCCACCTGTCACGAAACAGTGTGATATGGACTCAAAACCGACTCGGTCCTTGGCTGTATCGCTATGATTTGCTAGGTGTTGACCGGCAAGTCGCATTAGGTCTAGCCACAGGCACCTTACCCGAGCTTTGGCATGAAGCCGGTTCCAACCATGTCACCACAGATATTGTTGCCGCCCAGCCCACCACGCCTTATTTAGCGGACGTTTTAGCTCACGCCCTGCACTCAGGCTACCACGTGTCGTTCCATCAAGGACCCTTGTTTATTGTCTCTGGAATGCGCCATTTCCGCATCCCGCCACAGGCACCGTTCGCCGCTGGATGGCAGCCACGGACACGGTCATGGGACATTCCTATTTGGACTCAGAAGATTCTACTCGGCCATTTAAATTGGAACACGCAAAGCCTGCAGGTTTCTCAAAGGACACGCGGCATGATTTTCGCCCCCATCGCCGTCGCATTTACTCCAGGACTGTACCATATTGCCGTCACTGTCCATAGCCCTAGACCTACGGAGTCGGTCGTTTTGGGCAAGATTATAGCCGGGCGTTATACCGCTGACATCATGTCGGGCATGCCCCATGACACCTTAACGATCGACGTGCGCCACCATGAGAATCTCGCTATTGCGCTTTGGACCTCTGGACACCAAAACTTTTCTCTGTCAGGTCTGACGATTAGTCAATAGAGGCTCTTACTCATCGGCAATAATACTCCCGACCCGATCAGCCAAATCGGGAATGTGGCGCAAGCGCCACAGCGCATAGGCCCAGGCCACCATCAACAATCCCAAGACAATCCACGGAAAGGCGTTAAATGGAGCGGGCTGCCCTGGCTCAATCAAACCCCATAAAGGAAGAATTAAGGCTAGGGTGCCTGCAATGGGGATAACAAGGTGACGAAGCCATGAGAACTGAGAACGGCACTCCCGCAAATAATAGACGGGAACCGCCAGATTCAACACCAAATAAACCAGCGCCACGGGAATTGTGCCCAGCGTGGCAATAACCCCGGCGATGGTCAGTGGCGACCCGTGATGGGCCCAAATTAAAGTAATCGTCAATGCCACGCCCAGGTATAGAATGATAGCCGAGACCGGAGTTCCATAGCGGCTGACCCGTCCTAATTCAAACGGCAGCAGCCCTTCACGTCCTGCACTAAAAATCATACGTGCTTGCGCATTCGTCGCACCAATAAGAGAGGCAAAGGTACTCGTCAGGCCCGCAAGATACACCAAAAGCGTGAAAGGTCCTAATGCTTTCGAAGCCGCCACGACGAATGGAACGCTTTGACTGGCGATGGCCTGGGCATTGTTGTGAAAAGCCACGGAGGTGGTCCACGCCATCAGCACATAGATGACGGTAACAAGTAAGGTCGCTGTGTAAATCGCCACGGGGACAGCTCGCCGGGGATTTTGAGTTTCCTCGACCATCGCGCCAGGATTGCCAACACCAATAAACAGGAACACCGCAAGAGGAAATGCCAATCCCATGCCGGCTAATCCATTCTTGATATAATGGGGATTGAAGCTACTGAAAGACAATCGATGCCAATGGGTCACAATAATAGCCGCCATACTGACAAGAATGAGGAGCAACTCAAATGCAAACATGGCTGCCGCCCATTTTGTGGAGATTTTGACCCCGCGATAAACTAAATACCCCACGACTAAAACAAAAAGAATCGAGAAGAACTGCCATGCTACAGTCACGTGAAGAAACTGCTGCAAAATCAGAGATGTCCACCCGCCAAGAACGGCAATGACAAAGCCCACCGCGACAATGAACCCAAAGCTCAAGGCCCATGCTGCCATTACCCCCGCAACGGGACCAAATGTTTTGCCAATATAGGAGATATATGATCCGGTACTCGGCGTAACCCGGGTAAACTCCACCAAACTATTGATTTTTAAAAGAATCACAATAGCGGCCACAACAATCGCTAAAGGGCTCGCAATACCAGCCGCCGCGGCAATCGTGGCGAAGGAAAAGAAAAAGCTCATGGCAGGTGCCGTATTAGCCATAGATACCGCGGTAATATCGGCGGTCGTTAAGCTATTCTGCTGTAGTCGCTTCACAACCTTCGTCCCGTGTCCCATCTCTCATATCCTCCCTAGACGCCCCCATAGCCTGTTTAGAATCCATATCATCGTGATGTGCTTGATATTGACAATATGGCCAAACCCCACCGACTATGCCTAACCAGACCGGCTTATATAAAAGCGAATGGCAAAGAGACTGAGAACCCTGGATATCGGCACACAGGCATGGACTTCGGATATTGGCACAACTACAGCCTACGGCCAGTACGGATGTACTGCGAAACTCCCTGCATTATCTAAGGGTTCGACCATCAGCCAATAGGCAAGGAATTCCCTCCAAGACATCCGGCTCTGAAATATCCGCCTTGGCCCGTCAGAACGAAAACGTCCGGAAATATGGCGTAAACCATATCTCCGGACATTGAAAGATGATATTAAGAAAAGGGCCAAGCAGCACATTTCTCCCAGCAGCAACCCGTATCCAATATAGGGTTTGCTATCTCTAGGACCTAATACCGTCCGCGAATGGTAGGCGCGACGGCCTCTTGATAAAATTGCTGCAATTGTGCCCGTTCCTCTTCAGTAAACGAGGGAACCGTTAACGCGGCTAGATTGTCTTCAACTTGTTTAGCCGATTTAAAGCCCGGAATGGCGCAAGTCACCCCTGGGCTATCAATAACCCAGCGCAAGGCTGCTCGGGCCATCGTTTCGCGCCCTTGCGCAATCCACTGCAACTGATGCGCAAGCGCCACCCCGGTCTCAAAGGGAATTCCTGCAAACGTTTCTCCGACATTAAAATACTCGCCATTTTTATTAAAGGCTCGGTGATCATCCGCGGCGAATTGATGGTCCACACGAAACTTGCCCGTCAATAGACCACTAGCCAATGGGACGCGGGCTAAGATTCCAACGTTTTGCGCCTGAGCCTGGGGAAACAATTGATCCAACGGCTTTTGCCGAAACAGGTTGAATATCACCTGCAACGCTTTGACTCCCGGGTACTGCAGCGCCAGGAGTCCCTCGTCTACAGTCTCGACGCTTACACCGTATGCGCGAATTTTGCCTTCTTGCTGAAGCTGGTCCAAAATAGCAAAAACGTCCCCACGCTCAATCACCCATGTCGGCGGACAATGAATTTGATATAAATCAATCGTGTCCCGCTGCAAACGCCGTAAACTCGCTTCACAAAAGGCTCGAATCGCCGGTTCTTGATAGTTGGCAGGATCTTGCCAATCTCCAGAGCGTCCAAATTTGGTGGCAATCGCGATGCGATCCGCCATGTGATGCGTCATGTCACCTAATAATTGTTCCGATCGCCCATTCCCGTAAACATCCGCCGTGTCAAAGAAATTGACCCCAAGTTCTATAGCTCGCGCAATCCCTTCTCGGGCTTGCTCATCTTCGACGCTTCCCCATGAGCCTCCAATGGCCCATGTCCCAAAACTTAACGCACTGACCTCAAGTCCCGTCGTACCCAAGGGCCGATATTGCATCAGACTCCGCCTCCCCCTATCTCATTCTATGCCGCCGTCAAAATCGTCTTCCATCTTCGGCTGTTGGAAGGCCGCCCAAGCCGCTTGATAGACATCCTTCAGTGGCACCCCAGCTTCATGAGCCTGCCTTCTACAGTCTTCATATTCAGGTGCGGCGTTCCAAATTTGACCATGGCGGCCGGCTATTTTCATCCGGACCGCTCCATAGGGAGTCGAGACCACCTCCCACGAGCGCTCCAGCACCGTGCGCTGGCGCTCCATCCGCCGCACCCCGAGTGTGGTGGTCTGACGCAGCATAACCTCGGTGAAAAATTCTTCGTGGGCAAGATCCGTCAGTGCTGATACAATCCAGCCCGGCCGTCCTTTTTTCATCACCACCGGCGTGACCCACGCATCAAGAGCCCCTTGTTTAAGCAATACGTCAATGATATCCCCCATCCACTCGGGCGACATATCGTCGATATTGGCACTTAGTTCCACTACGCTGGCATCATCCCGAGAGCGCACCGCTTGTCCCATACGAATACGAAAAACGTTGGCGACAGGAAATTCCCGGGAACCCGCACCATATCCTCCTCTTTGATCCCGCATGGGAGGCACAGGCTTTCCCAAGGTCCCCGAGTGTTCGACCAGGGCACGCAAAATCGCCGCGCCAGTCGGTGTGACCGTCTCCCCCCAATTTCCGGAGGAGTAGGTTACGAAGCCTTGCAGCAAACGGGCTACCGCCGGGGCCGGTACCGGCAACCGTCCGTGGGCGCAAGAGACCGTCCCTCCCCCGACTTCGATAGGAGACACATAGCAACGGGGCATGCCGGCCAAATACCACCCACAAAACGCGCCCACAACGTCGATAATCGCATCGTAGGCTCCCACTTCATGAAAGTGGACTTCTTCAGCAGGTACTCCGTGCACCGCCCCTTCAGCTTCGGCTAGCAGCCGAAATGCCCGCCGACTCAGAGTTTTTACGATCTCCGGAAGTCCCCCCGCTTGTGTCAGCAAGGCATCAATCTCTGCCCAATGTCGGTGGGGATGCAACGTGGACTCGGGCGCCGGATGAGTTTCATACCATGGGGCCTCCTCGTCGACCACGACATCCACGAAGGTAGCTTGAATCCCTTTGGGGTAAACGGTCGTACGATTGACGCTAACGCCTTTCAGCATCAAAGACGCCAACATCTCCCGCCACCGGTCTTCTGCGACGCCAGCATCCAACCATGCACCCAAGAACATGTTGCCACTGACACCTGCTGGGCACTCCAAATATGCCAAGAGCTCATTCATGGGCAACCCCCACGGTTAATCAGTCCAGCCAGATAGCCGGCCCCAAATCCATTGTCAATATTCACGACCCCAATCCCAGCGGCACAACTGTTCAACATCGTTAAGAGCGGTGCCACTCCCGCGAAATTAGCACCATATCCCACACTCGTCGGTATCGCAATGACCGGAACATCCACAAGCCCTCCGATGACACTTGGCAAAGCTCCGTCCATTCCCGCCGCAACAATAATCACCCGCGCGGCATAGAGGGTATCTAGATGGCCTAACAGGCGATGCAGTCCCGCAACGCCCACATCGATTAACCGGTCGACCTTCGCGCCCATTAACTCTGCTGTGACTTCGGCTTCCCGCAAGATGGGTCCATCTGCCGTTCCTGCCGATACCGCAAGCACTTGCCCTTGAGGCTCAGGAACACCTCGGCGCAGAACCACCAAATGCGCCTCGTCATCATATTCAAAATCATAGCCACGGCCTTCGAGGTGGTCATAGACCGCTCGGGGTGCACGTGTCCCCATCAATGGTCCCGATCCGACCTGAGCTTGCCGCAATAAAATGGCAACCGATTGTTCGACGGTTTTGCCTGCGCAATACACGACTTCAGGCAATCCTTGCCGCCAAGCCCGGTGATGGTCAATCTGCGCAAATCCTAAGTCATCCGCATTAAGCCGCTTGAGAGCGTCCAAGCCTTCCTCGACACTCAACTGGCCCTGTTGCACGGCTTGCAACAATTCTTTGTGATTCGTTGGTGTCCCCTCCACTTGGCAAACGCTGTTTGTCTTTGCTTATAGCTGCCCATTCGCGCCCGTTACCACGAGCGGCAGTCCTGCATTCATACTGCCACTACGGTAGCCGTTGAGATCCAGCGCAATATGATGGTAGCCCAGCGCCAAAAACTTTTCGGTGATAAGCGCGGTTAAATCTAAAATGCCCACGCGGTCTTCAGGAGGTACTTCAATGCGAGCGACATCGCCATGATGACGCACACGCACCTGACGAAATCCGAGCTGCAACAAGAACAGCTCCGCTTGGTCCACTTGAGACAAAATTTCCCGTGTAATCCGGTGTCCGTAAGGAATACGCGATGATAAACAGGCGAGAGACGGTTTATCCCAGTTGGACAGCCCCAATGCATGCGCTAAAAACCGCACTTCGCGCTTGATCAATTGGGCTTGCTGCAATGGCGCCAACACATTCTTTTCCCTAGCGGCCATCAGTCCAGGGCGAAACTCGCCTTCGTCATCAGCAATCGCACCAAACGCCACATGCCTAATCCCGCGTTCTTGCGCAACCGCCACCAATTGCGTAAATAACTCTTGTTTACAAAAATAACACCGATTAATGGGATTCTCCGCATAACCAGGAATAGCCAATTCCTCAGTATGAATCACCAACTGGGGCGCACCGATTTCTCGTGCGACCTGTTCGGCAGCCAAGCGTTCCCGTTCAGGGTACGTCTCAGACGCGGAGGTCACCGCCAAAACCCGCTCGGGTCCTAAGGCTTGCACGGCAGCATAAAGAAGCAAACTGCTATCCACTCCCCCAGAAAAGGCGATGGCCACCTGGTCTAAACGTGCAAGCATATCTTTGACCCTCTGGTATTTTTCCCAAGCCTGCTCCACAGCTCTGCCCTCCTTGACAATCCGTATTCTTTAGGGGTGTGAGAATTCCCCAAATGGCGACGCATAGCGGTCTGCTGTCGCCATCAACGCCTGTTGCTCCGCGTGCGTCATAGGCTGATACTGCTCCGCCGCGCGGATAATGCTGGGCAGCAAGTGAACATCGCCCGCACTTGGCAGTCCGGCAATGGCAGGCTGGCTAAGCACAAAATTAATGCATTGCTGAATATGTGCCTGGTCGTCAAAGGGCTCATACCACGTATTGTAGTGCTGTGCTTCAGGCGATGGCCAGGGACCTTTGGCGACAGCCTTAATCGTGCAAAAGCCCACATCTTGACGTTCCACTTCTGCCACTAATCGATCAAAATCGCGCCGATATTGTGCATTAGCATAAAGGACAAAGTTATACGGCGTGAGCACACTGTCAAAAGGAAATCGGCGCAAAGCTTCCCAATGCACTCCAGGCGCTTGATGTCCGTGACCGGTGATACCGATAAAGCGAACCAACCCTTGCTCTTTGGCTTCAATCAGGGCCTGTAAACCGCCATCTGGGCGCAACAGTTGGTCTAGTTTCTCCATGGAGTTCACTTCATGCAACTGTTCCAAATCTAAATACTCCACCTGCATGCGCCGCAAAGATTGCTCAATCTCTCGCCATGCTTCATCCCGCGTCAGCCCATCGGTCTTGGTGGCGAGGAAAATTGAAGAGCGGATTTTCGGCATCCATGGCTGCATTCGCTCTTCGGCCACGCCGTAACTGGCGGCCGTATCAAAATGATTGATTCCCGCATCCAACGCGAGTTGGATAGCCGCATCCGCTTCGTCTTGGGTCACAGACCATAAGCTCGCAGCACCAAAAATGATCACAGAACTCTGATGGTTAGTCCGCCCAAACCGCCTTTTTTCCATGAAATCGCTCCTTTATTGGGATTCATCGGGATATTGTTCGAGGACGATGCCTCGCTCGTGAAGGGACAGCAAATGCCTTGCTTGGAAAGTGGAAACGAAACGCTATGTACGAATCCCTTGCAAGACCACCGAGAGTCCTTGGTAGGTACGGGACCTAGTTTAATTATATAAGGGTTTCGTTGAGATGACAAAGCCATGAGTTAAGGCGCCCCAACTTGGGCCAAGCCGCCCATTGGATGAGGGACCGCCATCACGCTTGGTAGATCCCACCCAGATGCTTGATAGTGGTGCGTGAGAAGCGCACGCAGTTCCGATTCTCGCTCGGCCTCGCCTAGGGCAATGACCGAGCCACCAAAGCCAGCGCCCGTGACGCGCGCCCCTATTTCGCGTTCCTGAAGCCACGTCACGGTCGCATCTAACACGGGCGTGGATACGCCAAAGTCCTGGGACAAAGACGCATGGCTCTGCCAAAATAATGCTTTGACGCGCTGCCACTCGCCCGCGGCCGCGGCCGAGATCACGTCTTGCACGCGCTGATTTTCCCGAATAACGTGACGGCTTCGTGCTCTTAAGATAGGGTCTTTTAAGGTTTGCACTTGTTCCCAAGAAGCATCGCTCAAAAATGCCACACCCAGTTGATTCCGCGCCTGGTTCGTTTCATGGACACGCTGTTGATACCCGCTGCCCGCCAAAGTTCTCGGGGTATGCGTGTCCACTATCCACAATCGTTGTTGCGCTGACGCGTAATCAAAGGGGACAGGCGTGCCCGTTTCTCGGGCCGCATTAACCAAAATAGCTGAATATTCCCGGGCCAGTACAATGGCCATCGGGTCTAGAATTCCTGAAGACACGCCCAAATAGACATTTTCAACCTCCTGGGCTTGGCGAATAATGGCCATGGGCTCAAAATCCTGGTGGTTTAAGCTATACGCCGTAGCTAACAAGGCCAGTGACAAAGCCGCCGACGAAGACAACCCACTGGCCACCGGCACATCTGTCGCAATCCACAAATCCGCGCCCATTGCGCACTTTGTGATCTCCCATGTCGCGCTTAAAAAGCCGGTCAATCCCGATAGCGTGGTCGCGCTCGCCACCAAAGCGCGGCGCTTCGCATAAGGCAGAACCAGCTGCTCTTGATGGTAGTCGGTCGCCACATGAATGTCTTGATCCGACCGAGTCCGACTCGCCACCCATGTGGCATAAGGCAACGCGATGGGCAACGCTAATCCGCCTTGATAGTCCGTATGATCGCCAATTAAGTTCACCCGGCCAGGCGCCCGCCAGATATATTCGGGTTCTCGACCATATAATCGAACAAATTGTTCTGCCATGCTGTTGGGCGTGATCTGCATGTTATCCATTCGTCTCCCCCTTGGCTATTTCACGGTCAAGAAATGGCTGAAGCCGCTCTTGCACCTGTTCGGGCACCATATCCACCACAAAAGCTTCCATCGCCAACTCCGATCCCGCTAAGTACTTGATCTTGCCCCCGCCTCGGTCTATCGGCAAAAATTCCCAACGAAAATGATAAGGCACAGGTGGCGTCGGCCTTTGATACAAAGCCATCACCAAGGCCGTGCGAAATCCAAAAAATCGGTCATAGGCGCGAATCAGACTTTGCATCAGTCTAGCCCCTTCTTGTCGCTCCTGTTCGCTGAGGTCAACAAAACTTGCCAGGTGTCTTTGGGGCACCAAGCGCACCTCATATGGCATGCGCATGGCATAGGGCACTTCGAGTCGCCAATATTGACCATTAAAGAGCAACGGGTTCTCAGCACGGACGTCGCAAAGTGGACACGCATCCACAAAGTGAGGCAGCTCTTTGACGAGGCGCGGAGGAATATACGGATAGGCATAAATTTGGCCGTGCGGATGGGCAATGGTCGCACCCACTTTCTGGCCGCGATTCTCAAAAACAAACACAGACGCGGTGCCTGGCTCTTCTTCTAAGGCTTTAATACGCTCAGCCCAGACATTCCACACTAGTTGCACGCGGTCTTTGGGCAGGTACGCTAAATCATCGTGATGGCGCGGAGAGTACACTACCACTTCGGCATTTCCAGGATTGTGAAACGACGGGTAGCGATTGTCAAAAACCGCCACATCAAACAGTTGGTCCCCCACCTCTGCATGAGGCCCGGGACAAAACGGACACGCATCGTGCAATTGGGTGAGCGGACGGGATTGGCGGTTGGCATTTAAACTCACCCAATCCCCAGATAGCGGATCTTGCCGCAATTCGATCATGCGTCACCCTCCGGAGGTGTGACCACACCACTTTCCGCAGGGATGGCGCCGTCGTCGGGCCACGAGTTGCGGTGCTGCAAGGTAATGTCCATAACGTGTGACGCGCCTCCTGTCTGAAGATATGCATGAGCTCGGATAATACCGTCAACTGCGTTCCCCAAGGCGATTTGGTCACGCTCAGTCCGTTTTTGGACAATGCCCACCACAGTCCCCCATAAATCCGTGTAGCGCTGACCTTGAGCCACGACCACCGGAGGCAGTCGTAAGATCACGAACGGGATTCCAAGGCCGTCCGAAGTCAGCATCAGCTGCCGTGCAAATTGATGGACACTGGCCGCATACGCTGTTTCTTGCTGCGAACCTTGGAGATGGTCAGACACCCGCGGTTCAACCGCCGCATAGACGAAAGATTTGGGCGGCAGCGTCTTCAGCCACTGGAGCATGGCCATTCCCTCAGCCACAATCTGCGTAAAACATGCGTAAGGATTATGGGGATCGATCTCGTCGAACGCGGCCAAATGCATCACATGGGCAATGGTATATTGATGAGCAATAGCATTCCATACATCACTCGACCCCACCGTTCCGAAATACACCCTGTCTTGGGAGGGCGCCGGGTTCATGGCTGTTTGTATTAGGATTACGCGCTCTCCCTGCTCTGTTAAAACCCGCGCGGTCTCTGTCGCCAGCATATTGCTCCCGGTCACCACCGTCACAGACTCTTTGGCTACCTCCAGTGGGTGAGGCAACTGGTACTGAATAAGGTGGCGACCATCAGACAGGGGTTCCTGGGTGCGATAGATGGTCATACGGGCTCCTCCTTTGAACCCTGATCAGGCAAAGTCGCTGTAAAGACCTCAATGCCCAAGCGCTCGCACGCCGCAATATGTGCTTGTACATGGGGTGTGCGCGTGGTAATAATGGCATCAACCATTTCGATCGGCGCGATCCGCGCCAGCGCTTTAATGCCCCATTTGCTATGATCCATGACGACGACAACTTTTTGGGCCTGCTCGATCAGAACACGGTCAATGGCCGCCTCCTGAATATTAGGTGTCGTCATGCCCGCCTCTACGTCCAGCCCATGAACGCCTAAAAAGAGCACATCGGTATGCAAGTGCCGCGCTGTGTATTCGGCAAATGGTCCCACCAAAGCATCGGACGGCGTTCGAAAATTACCCCCGGTCAAGACAATCTGTGTCCAACCATTTTGCTGTAATTCCAAGGCAATATTCGTGGAATTCGTCACAAAGGTCAGCTGTTGAAAGCCGCGTATACGGTGGGCCACAGCCCATGTAGTGGTGCCCGCCGAAAACGCAATCGTCATGTCGGAGTCAATCAGTTCTAAGGCTTTAGCCGCAATCGCTTCTTTCTCGTCTCGATGCAGACGCCGTTTTACGTCAAAAGCCAGCTCCGTGGCACTTTTCTTGACTTCGGCACCGCCTGGAATACTCTGTAGCAGATGGGCTTGTTGTAAAATACGTAAGTCTCGGCGCACGGTCATTTCTGACACATGCAAGACCTGCGCCAACTGCTGAATCGACGCGGTGCCGTGGCGCGCAATCCATGTTAACAGTTGTTCCCGCCGTTCCTGAGGGTTCAACGCGGTTCCCCCCTAATTAGCTTGTCGCCTTGGCTATATCCCAATAGCTCTTTTAAAAATGATAGTTTTTGTTATCCATTTTCGTTATACCCCATCTTGCCAGATGTCCCGAATCATCTCGTCAATGTGTTGGGAATGCTTCGGATCAAAACCTAAATATTCTTGAGCTTGTGCAATATCCGCGACGAGGACGGGAGGATCGCCCGCGCGACGGGGAAGACGCTGCGCATTGACAGAGCGCCCACTAACCCGCTCAAAACCTTCCATGACTTCTTGAACCGAATGGCCGCGACCAGATCCGACATTAAAAGCCCGAGACGCACCGCCATGACTTAAATAGTCTGCAGCGCGCACGTGAACATCTACCAAATCCGCCATATGAATATAATCACGAATCGCCGTACCATCCGGTGTCGGATAATCGGTCCCAAATATTTGTGGTTGCTGGCCTTGACGCAAAGCGGCTTTTACCAACGGCAAGAGATGAGTTTCGGGCTCATGTTGTTCTCTCACACCCTTCACCGCTCCGGCCACATTGAAATAACGCAAAGCTACCCAAGGTTGGCCGTAGGCCACTTCAAAAGCCGCCAACATCTGTTCAAATTCCCACTTGCTCATGCCATAAGGGCTAATGGGGGCCTTTACGGCATCTTCCGGAATCGGCGTGGTCTGGGGGTTGCCATAAACCGCTGCCGAAGACGAGAAAACAATCGGGACAGACCCAATGGCACGCACATGGTTCAACATCGCCAGCGATGCACAAACATTCTCAGAGAAATAGCGCGCAGGATCATGAACCGATTCTGAAACCACAATCAGCCCCGCACAATGATAGATCGTTTGGATATGATATGAGTCTGCGAGTTGCCGCCAAATCGCCCCATCCGCCACCGAGCCGCGTATCACCGGAACACCTAGTACCTGACTTGCAACGCCTCGGTTATCGATTAACACAGGATTCGCACCTTGGTCTTGCAAAACAGCCGCCAATGACTGCCCCACATATCCCAAGCCACCCGTAATGACGACCGCATTGGGTTTGTCTGTCATACCCCGCCTCCTTGTTGCTGGCATAAAAATGATAGGCTGACCGTGTCAGCCTATCACAATATAACATATTTTTGTTTCAATATGATATTTAATCTAAGACCCTATCACCGGATTGACCAGCGTTCCAATGGACGTTACGCGCGCTTCCACTACATCACCCGCATGAATCACCGCCGCCCCAGGCGTTCCCGTGCTCAGCACTGCCGTCGCCCCCACGGTCGCGGCCGTCGTAATGAACGCCACTAATCGGTCCAATCCATAGGTCATATGGGCCAAATCGCTTCGCGCCTTAACGACACCGTTCACCACCGTCTCGATGACGATAGATGTCCAGTCTCCTAGCTCATCGATCGTGACGATCCATGGTCCGAAGGCGAAAAAGGCATCATAGCCCTTAGAACGCGTCAGAAATCGCGGATTCTTGCGCAAGATGTCTTCGGTTGTCATATCCAACACCGGAACCACCCCGAAAATGACATCTCGCCAAGATCCGAGAGGTACGTCTCGGCACATCTGCCCAAATACCAAGGCGATTTCTGCTTCAGCCGTCGTGCGTGTGGATACGGGCGGAATACGAATAGCCTCTTCGGGTCCAATAATGGTATTGTTCGGTTTGATAAACGTCGCCGGTTCTTCCGGCACGTTTTCACCCAAGTCCTGCGCATGGTCGCGGTAATTGAGCCCAATGCCGACAATACGCTCTGGATGCGCTAAAGGGGCCGCCACCCGAACTGTTTCCAACGGCAAGGCCGCAACATCTTTTCCCAATGCAACGACGTCAAGGCTTAGCCGCTGTGTAATGATCGACTCCAAATCGGATGGATAATGAGTATGATATTGTTTATTGATCTGTTCGACAGTGACTACGCCGTCTTCTCGCAAAAACGCGGCCGTTATCGCTCCGCTAGGCAACACCACGGTCCCCCACCGCATATCTCCACTCTCCTTTGCGCCTTCATTATACACACCCCGCGGTCTAAATTTGGACAAAATAACTGTGTTTACGTTCACGTAAATTTGCTGTATATTTTGTTAATAGGAGGGCTCTGTATGCCACGGTCAAAATCTGCAAGACCTCGGGTCTATTCCATTAATGAACTCAGCACGCTCTGCGACGTTACCCCACGCACCTTACGTCACTACGAAGATATGGGTTTATTAAATCCCGAACGCCAGGGGGCCAAGCGCCTATACCATGAGCGCGACCGTGTACGCCTTCAGCTGATCTTGCGCGGACGCCGTTTGGGTTTTGGACTGAAAGACATCCAAGACATGCTGGATCTGTACGATGCAGATCCCACAGAAGTCACACAATTAAAAGACGTCATCCGTCGCGGAGATGCAAAACTTCTTGAACTGCAGACACAAGTGGAAGCACTACAAGCCATCATCACGGAAATTAAAGAACTCCGGTCCGTGATGAAAAACCGCCTCGATCACATCACAAAAGGAGGAGAGTAATATGGAAAGCATTTCCTATGCTTATGGCACCAATCATTTCGACAACGACCGCGAATTGCAGGCCGTCCTTCGTCACTTTTGGCCAGCTTCTCAAGAACAATGGCCACGCCTGCAGGAGTTCGGAGCATGGGCGGGCCGTGACGTCTATGAAGCGTGCTACCATATTGACCATGATGCACCGCCAGTATTAGTCGCCCATGATCTCGATGGCCGCCGCATTGACCGTGTGCGTCTTAGTCCTAGTGAACGCAGCGTTTTATCGCAAAGTGCATGGATTACCTCCCCCCCTTACCAGCACCAAGGCTGGCCTTTTCACTACGCCCTTCTCTATTTGCTTGGAGACCCCGGCATAGGCTGCATTTTGACGATCACCGGTCAAACCGCTTATGCGCTGCACAAATATGGCGACGACAGCATTCCCGGCAAAGACGCCATCATATCCCACTTGCTATCGGGTGCAGCATGGGGAGCCACGTGGATGACAGAATCGCAAGGCGGCAGCGACTTAGGTGCCAATGAAACCCGTGCCACCTTCGATGGCGAGGTCTGGAGACTTTTTGGAGACAAATATTTCGCAAGCGGTGCCGGATTAACCGACTATGCGATTACCACGGCACGTCCGGATGGTAGCCAGCCTGGCCCAAAAGGTTTGGGGCTCTACTTACTGCCTCGTTTGACCCGCCAAGGCACCTTGAACTTTCAGGTGCGTCGCTTAAAAGACAAGAGCGCAACGCGCGCGGTGCCATCTGGAGAAGTCGAACTCAATGGCAGTGAGGCCTACCTCATTGGGCAGGCGAACCACGGCATATACTACACCTTAGAAAACTTGACCGTCTCACGCTTAGCCAACGCCGTTGTGGCAATGGCCACGGGCAAGAAATCGCACTTCGAAGTCCTAGAACGCGTCGCACGTCGCCACAGTTTTAGGGCAACGTTGCAAAATCATCCGCTCATACGGCGAGATCTCACCGACTTTGCAGTGCGGTCTGCAGGCGGATTAGCTCTGGCGTTTTACGGAGTGCAAAAATTCGATGCCGCATGGACGGATCGGCCCCCTTATACTGACCGCTACCATGCCGCCCGCTTTGTCACCCACCTGGCCAAAAACCGAACCGCAGAACACGCAGCAGCCATGACAGCCATGGGCATGGAGTTGTTTGGCGGCTTAGGCTTCCTGGAAGAATATGCCGTCTCTCGGTGGCACCGCGAAGCCTTGATTACTCCCATATGGGAGGGGCCTAGCAACATTCAGGCCCTGGATTTTCTTGAAACCGTCACACGCCATCACGCGCACCAAGGCGTTCTTGAAGAAATCCATGGATATTTGACCCACGCCGGAACGCACGCGGCGCGTCTTGCCCAAGAAACCCTCGACAATAGTCTTGATCACTTACAGGCGATGAGCGGACGCGAAGCTCAGTGGCACGCCAAGAACGACTTGCGCGCTATAGCAGACGCTACGCAGGTGGCGCTGCTCTACGACATGGCGGAAGATCAGGGGGAGCGCTATGCCAAATTGGCAGACCTTTATGCCACAAAGTTTTTGCAACATCAAGAATATCCCTTTTGGGCCGATACAGATCAGGACATCTGGGGAGGGGTTGTTGATGAATAAGGTCGTTGTTCATGCGCTGTTGGAAGATGCCGCCTACCAGCACAGTACGGTTCCCGTTACCAGCGGAACACACACCTTTGACTACGCACAAGTGTATAGGCGCAGCGTTCGGTTGGCCAATTGTCTCGAATCCTTAGGTGTTCGCCCAGGCTGCGTCGTCGGGGTGATGGATATCAACAGTCACCGCTACCTAGAATTAAAATATGCCTTGTCTATGCTGGGAGCGATAATTCATCCCATCAATTTTCGTCTATCCCCACAAGATGTACTTTTTACCATGCAACATGCGCAAGATGAATGGTTGTTTATATGGGATGGATTTGGAGAACTAGGGGCAACCATCTCCAAATCTATACCCCATACGGTATGGATGTCTGATATCACGGTGCATGAGGGTGGTCTTGAATATGAGTCACTGATTGACGAGGGTAAATTCCAAATGCCGCGCGCCGCATCCCATGTGCGACCCGAAGACATCTACTCCATCTTTTATACGACAGGGACCACAGGCCAACCCAAGGGTCTACGATATAGCCATCAACAGATGCTGATGGGGTCCTTACAAATTGCGCACCACCTAGCACTCCATGATACCGGTGCCACCCTAAGCGCACAGGACGTCATGATGCCCTTGATTCCCTTCTTCCACATTCATGGCTGGGGCACTCCATTTGTCGCCCCCTACCTCGGCACCCCCTTAATCCTCCCCGAACGCAGTAATGCGCTTGAACAAATTAGCCTAATCCAGCGCCACGGCGTGACATGGATTAATATGGTGCCCACTCAATTGTTCATGCTTCTTGAAGCGGCCCAGAGCGCTGGTGTGCAAGACCTTCCCCTCAAAATCCTCACGGGAGGAAGTCCCTTGGCAATGGGTCTGGCGCGCAGGGCCGCGCAATTTCACATGACTTTTTCAATGATTTATGGAGGATCCGACCAATTGGGGAGTGCTATCTCTACCGCTGCAGGTTTAACGGGCGACGACCGCATTAAGCAATTGTCCACGCATATGATGCCCTTTCCGATGGTACGCATGGAAGTTCGGACGGCAACCGGTGATTTGGTCAATGCAGACGGCCAGAGTCTTGGGGAACTATGGGTGCAAAGCCCCTGGTTGCCAGACGGTTATGTTGATAATCCGGAACAATCCCAGCAAACCTATATCAATGGTTGGTTCCGGTCAGGGGATTTAGCTATACGCTATCCCGATGGCAGCATCAGCGTCGTGGACCGAATGCGCGATGCGATTAAAAGTGGCGGAGAATGGATTGCCTCAAGTACCATTGAATCGATCTTATCGGAAGTCCCCGGTGTCAAATCGGTGGCTGTTATCGCGGTTCCTGACGCCCAATGGGGCGAACGACCCAAAGCCATTGTAGAAGCCTCCCCGTCAGTGACCGAGAGCATACTGCAAGAATTTCTTAGGCAAGCGGTAAAGCAGGGCCAATTGGCCAAATTCGCGGTTCCGGACGTTTTTCAGTTTATCCACCAGATGCCCGTCACAAGTGCAGGAAAAATCAATAAAGCGGCTTTGCGAACCCAATAGAGAGATTACAAAGCGCGTCAGGAGGTTTTCCCCATAGTGGAGGTGTGAGCCCTCCTGACACGATCACCATAATTTCTCTCGAGTAAATTCATTCAGCACACTCCGTATGATTCCTCTTCATATGCACTAAAAACCCCTAATTGACACTAGGCAATTGAGCCCCTTATCATAAATTATCCCCAAGAGCCCAAAAAGTTTTCTGGTGATACGGTATGCCTATCTGCCCACATGGGACTTTTGGCTAGGGCCCGTCACTTTATGGCGAACAATGGTTTTAGGAGGAAAATAACATGTCAATATGGGCTCAATTCATTTTTTAGGGTATGCGGATTTTGTGATGGATCTCGGCTAGTTTTCCCGGGATCACAAGCGGATCCATAAACGGAGTTTGTGATGGATCTCTCGCTGTTGTTGTGTTAAAGTAAAAACGGATTTTATGATGGATCGAATAGATGGCGTAATTAGTTGGAGGCATAATGGATGATCGTATGGCGGCACCCGTGCCGAACCTGCTCAACTTGCCCGACTACCGCGTCATCGCGGTGGATGAAACCGATGACGCCTATCATATTGCCGCCGAGACTCTGGTAGCCCCGACGATGTGTTCCCATTGTGATGGTGCGGCCATCGTGGGTTATGGCCGTCGTGAGCAATGGATTCGGGATCTGCCCATGCATGGGAAGCGCGTGGGTCTCTATTTTCAAACGCGCCGCTTTCGCTGCAAAACGTGTGGGAGGACCTTTTACGAGGATTTGCCCGGCGTGGATGCCCAGCGGTTTATGACAGAACGGTTAGTCGCATGGGTCGGACCGACGGCCATCCGACGGCCCTTTGCCCACGTGGCGCAGGAGGTTGGGGTCTCGGAGCGGACCGTACGCGATATTTTTCACGATCATGTGACCGCGTTAGAAGCCCATCGGCACGTCGAGACTCCGCAATGGCTGGGCCTCGATGAAATTCATCTCATCCGTCCTCGGGGCGTGGTGACCAACGTCCAAGAATGTACGCTGGTCGATTTGCTAGTGAACCGCAATAAGGAAACCGTGACGGCGTACCTCATGCGATTGCCGCATCGACAGCGCGTGCAACTGGTGACGATGGACATGTGGCGTCCCTACCAGGAGGCCGTCCAGACGGCCCTCCCGCAGGCCACCGTGGTCATTGACAAGTTCCATGTTCTCAAAATGGCCAATGCAGCCGTGGAGCGGGTGCGCAAGCAACTCCGGGAGGCGCTAACGCCGGCCCAGCGCCGGGGACTCATGCACGATCGATTCGTCCTCCTCAAACGGCAGGCCGACCTGACCGACCGGGAAGCCTTGCTCCTCTCCACGTGGGTCAAGAACTATCCTGTTCTGGGTGAGATCCATCGCTTGAAGGAAGCCTTCTTCGGGCTCTATGATTGCGCCAGTGCCGCAGAGGCTCGATCCTATTATCAGACGTGGGAGCAGTCACTCACGCCCGACCAACGCACCTCCTTTGCGGAGTTGCTGACCGCTTGGCGGCACTGGGAAAGGCCTATCGTGGCGTACTTTGATCATCCGGTGACGAACGCGTATACGGAGAGCCTCAATAACCTGATCCGCGCCACGGATCGCCTGGGTCGCGGCTATAGCTTCGAAGCCTTACGTGCGAAGATGATCTGGGCCGAAGGGGTCACCAAAACGCGACAGCGCCCGCTAGCACGGCAAAGTCCGTTACGGGAGCAATTACCGCCTATCGGTAATGCCCAATTCGCACGGCCGCCTTTCAGGACACGAGGCCCAGCAGCCGTACAGGTTGATGTTGGCCTTGATATGGTTGTGCTGAGTCGGCGGATGGATGCGGGACAGCTGTGATGCAAGGCCGTCACTCACCCCATATGAAGACGCTCCGAAGGCCATCGGATCGCCCTGATCTATACGAACGATCCATGAACCGTTTCCGTTATTGGCGCCTCCATGCGGCGGAAACAGCGTACATTGAGGAGTTTTTCATACACAGTCGGAAATCGGATTAGTGCAGACGATCACGCCTGAAAATTTAGCCGTCACGAAATTGGATGGCAAAGTGCTTTCGGGTCCTTTGGTCGTTCTGACGCGCCGATGGCTTCCAGTTTTTTTAAGAGATTAGTTTTCTCAGCGCCTTCTGAAGTCGGGCGATACCTTCAATGATTTGATCTTCAGACGCACACGCATATGTCAGACGCACATAGCCTGCGTCGGCCCCGTAGACACTGCCGGGAACAACTACCACTCTCTCTTGCAACGTTGCTTCCACTAACTCTCGTTCTCCAAGAGGTGTTCTCAACTTGATCCATAGATGATAACCGCCGGCCGGCAGGCGAAACTCAACATCCGGGCCCATGATCCTTGTAATTTCGTTGGCCATGGTATTCCGACGCCGAGTCAATACGTGCTGCAGGCGTTGCCGTTGCTCCTCCCAGCTACCCATGGCAATCAATCTCTCAGCGATGACCTGGCTAAGAGAACTCACACCGAGGTCCATTTGTTATTTCGCTCCGGCTAGACGTTCGATTACGTTATGGGGACCGGTAATCCAGCCAATTCTCAGTCCGGGCGCAAAAGTCTTGGAAAGAGTACCGACGTGGATGATCTGCCCTTGGGCCTCAGGAAGTGTGGCCAGCGGCGGGGGGGTGGCAGGTGCCCTTTCGAGTTCAAGACCTCCGTAAGCATCGTCTTCCACAATCGGTATTCGACTGTCTGTACAGATGGCCAGCAAACGCTGTCGTCGGGACTTCGTCAATGTTGTGCCAGTCGGGTTTTGAAAGGTGGGACTTACGAAGATCATTTGGATCTTGTGGTGTCTGTGTAATGACTTAACGGCTTCGGGTTGTAGCCCTTCGTTATCTACGGGGATTGGGAACAATCGTAACCCCGCCGACGCGAAGAGCGATAACGAATAGGCGTAAGATGGCTTCTCAATGGCCACGGCATCCCCAGGTTTTAACAGAAACTGCGATATTAGCAAAAGACCTTCCTGAGCCCCGACCGTAATGAGGATTTCGTCTGCGGACACGTGTAAGCCTAATCGATGAAGTAGATGTCGCCCTAGCGTCGAGCGCAATTTGATCAAGCCCCGTGGGTCACTATAACCCATGGGAATCGGAACGTCGGTAGACGTCAGCAGATCCCGAATGCTCTCATGGGGCCAAAGATCGGGAGAGATTTCACCACGCGCCAGGTTGACAATGTCTGGATTACTATTCGCCTCCCAGATTAGCTTGAGAATTGATAACGTAGGTCGAAACAATCCTTGGGAATTATACTTGTTCCAGTCCGGAAGCCCGGGATTGAGTCCCCATGCGTCTTCACTGACGTGTGTGCCGGACCCTTGAGTCGAGCGAATCAACCCCACTGCACGTAATCCATCATAGGCTGCTGTTATCGTGCTCCGATTCACCCCAAGCTTCCTTGCCAACTCGCGCTCGGTGGGTAATTTTTGCCCGGGAATAAGGCCCCCGCTAAGGATGAGACGTTCGAAATGCCGCCGAATCTGACGGTACATTGGTTCATCGTCGGATGTGTCGATTTGCCACAAGGAAGAGGCCTCCTTGCCTCATATCTTAGCACAATTGCCTGGGAAAATTTTAATCCAATTGGTTGGATCCCAAGCCGAACCAAAATTCTATTATTGGGAAACGCCAAAGGTTAGGAGGTCATTGTAATAACATCTCAGAATGTAATGATTGTCGACGGTTGGCAAAAGCATTACGTGGAAGAAACGCACATCGAAGAGGGAGTTCTAGGCCCAGACGTAAACGTCTCTCTTGTGCGTGTTGATGATCCCGGAGAATTGGAAGGGCAGATCGATGAAGCGGATGTCGTAATTTCTTGGCATACCGTGCCATTGACCGCACAGACTCTGTCCAAGCTGAAGCATTGTGCAGGGATTGTCCGTGCCGCCGTCGGGTTCGATAATATCGACATTCGGTACGCAGCTGAACATGGAATCCCCGTGTGTAATGTGGCGGATTACGGTACAGAAGGAGTGGCAGACCATACAATCGCGTTGATTTTGTGCGGTGTACGCCAGCTGAAAAATCTCGACCAACAATTTGAACCGCCCAATTTACGAGAAGACAGCCGTCTTCGGCCATTTCGGCCGTCAGGACGTGGATTTGCCTTGGGAACAGGTTGATCGTCAGAGTGACCTCCGTCAGGCTGCGCAGAGCCGAATTGGCTAGAACTACGGTCGGATTTTTCCGTAGGTACCGATCATCAGAGAAACATGCTGTTTATATAAGAAAGCGGGGAACGTGTGGTGCCTCATCTAAGTCGTGAAGCCCAGGGAATTGGGTTTGGTATTTTAGGAGTTGTCGGGTTTAGCTTAACATTGCCAGCATCCCGGGAAGCCGTTCCCTACTTTGGGGCTATCATTGTTGCATTTGGGCGTGCGGTAATCGCTGCCATCTTAGCAGCGGGCGTTTTGCTGGCTCGGCGGGAACCATTGCCTAAACGTAGACAATTACTAAGTCTCGTGGTTGTCGCTGCGGGGGCGATTGTGTGTTTCCCGCTGTTGTCCGCATGGGCTATGGACCGACTTCCCGCGTCTCACGGGGCGGTTATTTTGGCCTTGCTTCCATCGTTTACCGCCGGTGCGTCGGCTGTTCGGAATGGCGAGCGTCCCTCGGTAGCCTTTTGGATCGCCAGTGTGGCGGGGGCTGCTACGGTTCTTGGTTATGCCATCTTCACGGGCTTTGGTCGGCCACAACCCCCGGATTTAGCGTTGATTCTCGCCGACCTCATTTTAGCGGTCGCTTATGCGGAAGGTGGGCGATTGTCTACCCAGTTGGGAGGGTGGCAGGTGATTGCCTGGGCTCTTGTCCTTGCGGGACCGTTTTTGCTGGTTCTGGCCATCATGGCTATTCCCGCGCATATAGAGAGTATTCCTGTCAAGCCTTGGGTGGCCCTCTTATACCTGGGTATCGGGAGTCAGTTTCTGGCCTTCGTAGCGTGGTATACGGGTATGTCGTTGGGTGGCGTGGCCCACATCAGTCAGATGCAGTTCCTACAGCCGTTTCTTACTATTGTGTTTTCGGCCCTGTTGTTGCATGAGCGGATTACCGCCGTTACTGCAGCCGCTGCGGTGGTTACGGTTGGAGTCGTAGTCTTAGGCAAGAAGACGGCTGTTCGAACTTCGATACTTCGTGATACGAACGGTGTCACTGTCCCCCCGACTGACTGCAATACATTTCAGTGTGGAGTCGAATCGGAGACGTTTTTATTCACCCTGTATACTGCTTCGCTATGCTTCATCCGTTATTGTGATTCTGAAAGCCGATGAACGTCAGCGTAGAAAAAGGGGGAGCTCAAATGAATCAATGGACGGAACGACATACGGCCTCATTAGTACCAGGTGTGAAGCCGTATTACAAGCAACCGCTGGTATTGACACGCGGTAACGGTCGTCAGGTCGAGGATGATCAAGGGCACATTTATCTGGATTTTTTCGGCAGGGTTCTAACCGTCTCGGTTGGCCACGCTCATCCTATCATTACCAAGGCGGTCATTGAACAGATTCAAGACATTGTGCACACGTCAACATATTACATCAGTCCCTCAATGGTTGAGCTGGCAGAACGTCTTGGAACAATAACGCCGGATGGGCTCAACCGCGTCTTTTTTACCAATAGTGGTACTGAAGCTAACGAGACGGCAATTGCCATGGCTCAAGTCGCGACACAACGACAGGAAGTGGTAGCCTTGCGCTACAGCTACTCCGGTCGTTCGCATTTGGCGATGGGGCTAACGGGGCAGGCTCCATGGAAGATGGGAATTGGAGGGCTTGGGGTTTCGGTTAGACATGCCCACAATGCCTATTGCTACCGTTGTCCATTCGGCAAGGAGCCTCGTACCTGCGGTCTCGAATGCGCCAAGGATTTCGAGGAGTTCTTTAAGACCTCAACGACTGGTTGCCCCGCTGCCTACATTGCCGAACCGATTCAGGGCGTTGGGGGATTCATCACACCGCCCAACGCGTTTCTTTATGAGACGGTGAGAACAGCCCGACGTTATGGTGCTCTTTTCATTGATGATGAAGTACAAACGGGATTCGGGCGCACGGGTAAGCGGTTCGGTATTGAGCATGCAGGAGTGACTCCGGATATTATGACGTTCGCAAAAGGATTGGCCAATGGATTTCCCATTGGAGCGACGATAACACGCAATAAGGTGGCAGAAGCCTATGGTGGTCCTACATTCTCCACATTTGGCGGCGACCCTCCAGCGATGCGGGCTGCATTGGCAACACTAGATGTTATCGATGAAGAAGACCTGACCACCCGCTCTGCTGATTTGGGAGCAGTACTTCGCCAAGGGCTCGAGGAACTATCTGACCGTTTCCCGATGATGGGAGATGTACGCGGCAAGGGATTGATGCAGGGGATCGAGTTCGTGAAAGATGAGAAAGAACCAGCTCCTGATTTAGCATCGGAATTTCTCGAGGGTACTAGAGATCACGGGCTCCTTGTGGGGATGGGCGGGCTCCTTGCAAACACGATTCGCATTGCCCCACCGATGACTGTTACCCGTCCGGAAATATTCCAAGCTCTAGAAGCGGTTAAGGCCGCTTTGGTGCAAATGCAGACCAACCACCCAGAGTTAAGCCACTTAAGGCCAACGAGGGTACATCTGCCGGAGTAGTCACAGCACGGGGCTGTTCCAAAAAGGTTGTCGCTGAGCTGTCAATGGGAAACCCGCCCAAATATTAGGCTTGGACCTGTGCCTTAGGTCCCTTGGTTTGGGGAAGGCACGACCCCTCCCCAAACGGGCCCGATCGGGAGAAATCTGTCTTGCTTCGCAAGACCCGGTCAATGATTCTGGATGGACGGCCAAGCTAGTTTCCCCCCTTCTGGCCAACCGACCTCCGACGATTTTACCTCTGCGCGCAAGAGCAACTCTTCGCCTCATGGAGTTTGTCCGATTTCGTCGTCCAAGCGATGAACAAGCTCAGTGATGTGCTGCTTAACGATGTCTATCCCAGCGGCGGGTAGCAGTCGCAATCAAGGGTTCTAGTTTCACTTCCGGTCGGGTGCTGCAGGAGCCCCGAGTCTACTCCCCCAATCAACCACTTATGATCGATCGTTATTCGTGCGCAAACGGGTTCGGATCAACACGAATGGTGCTAACGCTTCTTGAACTTAGATCTCAACCGTCCCATCACAAACTCCGCATACCCGCCCATTCTTGTCGCAGGGTGGTTAGTCCCATAGGGAATTCCTCCTCGTTTTCGATTTATCCTAAGGACCGCAGAAATTGGAGGGGCATTCGAGGTGTGGAGTATTTGACGCATACGCCTTACCTGAGTATGATTGGATTATCGTCGATACAGCGCCGTCGGAATCACGATGGGTCCATGCACTATTAGCGTGCGCTGATGCGGTTCTTGTGCCTGTAGACTTTTCGTTGTATTCCATCGAGGGAGTCGCAGAGCTTATGTCAGAATTCGATCGGTCACGCGTCATTGGTATCGTACCGGTACGATATGATTTACGGAACAATCGTTCAATCGAACTGTTGGATGTATTAAAGCACGCGGGTGGAGATCTGGTATCGCCCCCGATTCGCATTGGGGTGGATGTGGATCGAGCTGTGGAGCAAGGAAAGGCCATCATGGAATATAATCCACGCTCTGTGGTTGCCATTGACTATCAGACGTTGAAAGATTGGGTGGTGGAGACTCTTGCTGAACGGCAGTGATAGTGAAACGACACAAATGCGTCTAGAGTCGGGTAGGTCGGGAGCCTTGCGGCTCCCTTCCCCCCTAAGAACCGGACGTGACAGTTTCCCGTCATCCGGCTCAAGCCACTCGGCAGCATCCACGCCTCAATGGTGGGTCGGCGAGGATTCGGCACGGACGACGTGGCCATCTAAGATGGTCTCGCCCGACGTCAAGAAGCGCGCCGGGTCGCCCGGCATATGATGGTGTCCGTAGCGTCGGTGATATTGCTGCTGGCACCATCGGTGTGTGACGAACATGTTGGCCAGCGTTGCCTGTCCCCCCAACGTGGCGGGAATCATTAAGTGGAACCGAATTCCGCTCTCCCGGTTGGACTGCCCGGGGTTCGCAGGTTCCGCAATGGGTCGGGTACACAGAGCACAGCGTCCTTGGGTTTTGGCCGCGACTCGCTGCTGAAAGACGGTCCAGCGTTTCGCCAGGAGCTGGTGACGCCGGCGCTCAAAGTAGGCGGCGTCTGTCGGCCGGTAGGGTGACCGTCGCCCTTGCACCTTGACATGGCGAATAATGCGCACGTCTGCCATGCGGAACAGGTCCTGCAGGCCCGAGGTGAACACCCATTGGCGTTGACCACGCTGAGTAAAGTATTTCTGCTTAATCCAGTGGGCGTTTTTCCGTGGGTGGCGCCTTTTGGCCCATCGCCAAAGCATCTGGTAGAGGCGATGGTCACAATACGCGAAGGTCTGTTTGCTGACCACGGTACGGTAGTAGGAGGCCCATCCACGCAGGAGCGGGTTGACCAAGTGCATCAGCGTTTCCGTACGGACGGTCCGATTCGCGTCCAGGAGCTCCTGCACTTTCCGCAGAAAGGCCAGTTTACTGGCCTTGGCGGGTTTGATGAGGAGCTTGCCGTGGTACTTGCGGAGGTTAAATCCGAGGAAATCGAACCCGTCCGCAATATGGGTGATATGCGTTTTTTCGTGGCTCAGCTCGACGCCCGCGTATATCTGTAGCCATTGCGCGACTTCCGGGATGAGCTGTTCGGCGAGCTCTTGGGTCTGACAGCTAATGATGAAGTCGTCCGCATAGCGGACGACGTGGATGCCCGCCCCTCGGCGACTGGTCCACCCTTGGACTCGCGCGACCTCGCACAGGTCTGTTTCCATGCCATGCAAGGCAATGTTGGCGAGCAAGGGTGAAATGAGCCCACCTTGGGGCGTTCCTCGAGTATTCGCCTGTTTTCCACGACGGGGGTCCATGATGGGAGCCTCAAGAATGCGTCGGATGTACGTACGGTCCTCTGGCGCCAAGCGCGCCAGTAGTAGATGATGCTGTACGTTATCGAAGAATCCTTTGATATCTCCTTCAATGACCCATTGGGGAGCGCGTCGGGGTGCCAGTAGCTTGAACAATTGCTCGATGGCGTCCCATGCGGACCGATTCGGACGGAACCCGTAGGAATTGGGTTCGAACTGCACGTCCCATTCCGGTTCCATGGCGAATTTGTGTAGGGCCTGCGCGACGCGATCCGAGATCGACGGGATGCCGAGAGGTCGGAGTTTTCCGTTTTTCTTCGGGATGAACACACGACGGACGGGCAGAGGTCGACGCTGTAGGTCCACTTCCTGCAACAGGAGGTCTCGTTCGTCCGGTGTGGTATACGTACGACCGTCCACACCGGGCGTTTTGCGCCCCGCGTTCTCTTGGGTGACCATGCGAATGGCGAGAAGTTTGGCGTGGTAGCTGTGGCGCAAGAGCCACTTGTAATGGCGAATTGCTGGGCGATGGTGCTGTTCGACTGCGTGGGCGAGTTGGCGCTGTAACCGGGCCACGTGGGCCTCAATGGCTTCCCAGTCAATGCCCGTAGCGAAGGACTGACCCGAGGCGACATCGGCTTCCGTTCGGAACTTCGGCGCGTTTCGGGGTATCGTAGGAGCCTGACCGAGGGACGCTGTGGGCTCGCTTATCGCGGTTAATGGGTTCATCACAGGCCCTCCTAACGTGGTTCTGCTAATCGTTTCTCGCTGAGTGACCTCGGGCAAGTCAGCACGCTTTCGCGTCGGAGTACGTGCCGAGTCCGGCGGGGCTCCTATCCATCCCGTTACGGGGTGGCGTTCGCTTCTTACCCATTCCGTTACCCCCTGTGGACTTACGTCGGCCTTACGGCCGACCTACTGTCGTTCAAGGACAGACCCCATGGGGCTTACCACGTTGTGACGGTCGTCCCTACATGACGTGTTTAGGTGCCCCATTTTCTGCGGTAGCGCACGGAATTGTGAATTGACGAATGTTAAGCGTCAATCCCGGCTACTTGCCTTTTGGCTCAAGCGTGACAGGGTCGTTTCGCTTGTTTGCTATGACGCAGTTTATCTAGGGTTCGCAGTTGCTCACCATGCACTTCCAGCCTAGCTCCGGCCCGGATTGACCCTCCCGGGACGTGGCTACATTGTTCCGCGGGCTTCACAAGGCCCGGTTACCCCGGCCCCATGCCGCGGTAGGCTCGCGCTCACAATTCAGAGCGGGTGGGTTCTTACCACATGACCACCGACACCCTCGTGTCGCACTAACATGTTAGCACCAGCCCCGTTTCATCGCATATCGCGCGGGCTACACTGAAGACAGGTGAAGTCGATCAGGCAGAGCCGCATACGAGAGGAGCTGATGCTACCATGTTATCTAGCGCGGCTGAAAGACCGTAAGAAGGCATCGGGCCAACTGCCTACTCTGAGTAGTCAGCTGGCGGACGCGTTAAAAGGCAAGGACACGACTAAAGAAGATATCGTACCTGCCGTTGCCTCCAGCTCGATTATGCAGATTCCGCTTTCAGCCATTGTCGTCGGCGGAGTTAATGCGCGCCGTGAATTTGATGAAGATCGGTTAGCGGAATTGCAGCACTCCATTGAGCGAGATGGGTTGTTGCAATTTCCTGTTGTGGCACCGGAACCTGGTGTGCCTGATAAGTGGCACTTGCTGGCCGGTGAGCGGCGGTATCGAGCGATTTGCGAGTTGGGCTGGACCACAATACCTGTATGCGTGATGCTCGTGCTGCGCCAACAGTGGCGCCGAATCATGATGGAGGAAAATCTAACACAAGCTTCGTTTAGTCTAGCTGAAGAGCTCTCGGGGTTTATCGCTATGGTAGAGCATGATGGATATTCGGTGTCCCAAATCATCCACGAGTTATCGCTCGATAAAGGCTGTGTGTATGGTTTGTTGCGCTTGTATCGTAACGTGCCATTACGTGTGGGGATTGATGATGGCACCATTAACGGCAAGAAGATTCTCAAACCGCTCAATCGCTTAATCACGGACACGGGGGACGAACGCTATCCGGGATTGGTCGATAAGTCGCTACGGCTGATAGCCCAACAACACCCGTCGGTCGCGGCATTAAATGCGGCGATCGACGATTGGATCACAGAGCTTGATTACAATCTTACTGAGTTCAGCCGAAGACGGCGCAGTCCGGGATCAGCGTGGGAACGAGAACGTCGCCGCGTCCAAGAATTCGTGGCTAAATCCGTGAAAAATCTCGATCATGAGGCCATTATGGAAATAGCGAGGGTGTACGATGAGGTAGCAAAGGATTTGCAAAGACTGGCAGCTGAGAGCAATAGATCTGTGTCAACCATCTCCACTTGTCAGCCGGGGTAAATCAAGAACGGGGAGTAGGACCGGTTCTACAAGTTCTAGTCTTTAAACGGATGAACCCTTAGTTGTGAGATGACTCCATTATTCTCCTTGTCGTTTGCATTTCGGTTGTGACCACAGAAAGAATTGCTGAAGCGTGGTAGTCAAAACGCCGGCAACAGCCAGAGGGATCGGTATAGGCGAGCATTTTAGGAAGGGGAGATTATCGTAGATATTTATCTGTCATCTGTATCGTTTTGGTACTCTGACGAAGATATCGTTCTGGACGGAGTTACGGCATCAATAAAGCAAGGAGACCGGGTTGCGCTCATCGGTAGGAACGGAAGCGGAAAGTCGACGTTACTACGTCTACTTCTTAGTCACCTCACTCCGATATCCGGTTATGTCAAGAATGAATTCGTGCCTCATGCGGCTTTTTTTAGTCCTCAAGAGGAGGATGTATCATGGGGGCAGGCGACATGGAAGCAAATCTCGGACCTCCTGATTGAAAAGCCATCGTTTCTCGTGTTAGATGAACCAACGCGTCATCTCGATCTTTCTCGACGCCGTCAATTATCTCGATGGCTCAACCAAACGGGTTACACCATGGTGTTGGTTAGTCACGACCTTGATTTTTTGGATGCCGTAGCCAACCGCACTTGGCACCTCGACGGCGGAAAGTTAAGGACTAGCGATGGTCCACCCTCCGATTATCTTGAGACGTTGCAATTAGAGCGCGATTCCTATAAACGGCAGTACAGTCAGCAACAACGGCGGATACGAGCGTTGAAAGAGGACATTGCAGAGACTAAGAGGCAAGCACAGCGTACGGAATCAGAAACGCACAGCGCCGGATCTAGAAAGAAAGCAAAAAAAGTTGCGCAAAAAGCTCGCGCTCGTGAGTCGAGACTCAACCATTATGCAAAGTCTGGTGAACAACTAGAACCCCTAAAGGAGGACCATTCCTTGCGGTACACGTGGGATCATGTCGCGGCGTCATCGGGCGTCATCGCGAAATTAGAAAGCGTCTCTTTAGACTGGTCTTCTCCCTGTTTAGAGAACATCTCGCTCGAAGTCCGTGCTGGGGAACGAATTGGGATTACCGGCGACAATGGGTCCGGAAAATCCACCCTACTAAACGCCATTTTAGGCCGCTTTCCGGGCACGATATCTGGTTATGTAAGACCTGTTAAGGAGTACGGATATATTGGTCAAGTCTTCCATCGTCCAAGATGCCAGACTTCTTGGGAATTTTTCCAGGACCATTCTTCTTTACCGCACGGTATGGGGCGGGCGTGGCTCCAGTCATATGGATTTAAGGAACGTCAACTGTTCTCTTCCCTCGCAACTCTTAGTGATGGTGAGTTGGTTAAGCTCCAAATTGCTGCATGGAGTGCTGCAGGAGTCGGGGTTTTGGCGTTGGATGAACCGGAACATCACCTTGATATGTTGAGTCTCGACACAATATCGCACGGGCTGCGACAGTTTCCAGGAACCATGCTGGTCGTCTCTCATCATCCCCGTTTTCTTACGGAACTCGGCGTGAACCTTATATGGCACGTGGCAGACAGGAGAGTGACTATCGAGTCGTTTTGACGATTCCCGTATGAATGGTTATAACAACCGGTCGAATAATGTAGAACAATGTCGAGAAAATTTTCCCGAAATTTCCCTGCCATGGGAAGGATTTTTACTAATGTTGATATAATTAACTAGTGCGGAAGAATTAGCCTAATGGGACACACGCCGCGCAGGAGGTGCAAAATGGACGAACGTTTCGCGATTCTGGATGGAATGGATGTAGAAGACGAAGAGCTTGAGGTTCTCGAAGTAGAATTTGTGAAAGTTAGCGAGATCGCCCCGGCAAATAGCCGTTGTCAGTAAAACCAATCCGGCGACATTTGTGATGTCGCCGGATTTAATTAAAATTCTGGAGGTGTCACCAAGTGAATGAGATATGGGTTGGTATGAACCCAAGCGATCTAACGCCAGAGGTCTGGGACGTTCTATACGATGGTAGATTGCCGCTGGAGCTTACTTACGATGGCACAAAATCCAGCGCCTGCGACCTTCGTGCCATTTACCAAGAGGCGCAATCTCGGGATATTAAATTTAGTACACTTCATACGATCCAAGGTGGGTTCGCTGAGGAGTCGCCTCGACTTCTGGATGATTCATGGGTTTGGCCTCAAGGCTTTTCTGTGACGCGTCTAACCGAGGATCTCGCTTTCTTCAATTATCAACAGGGATTTTTCTCTCAAGCCAACCGACCAATCGAGCTAACCGTAGAGGACGTGGAGACGTGCTCTCGTACACTGGCTGCATTTATGAGACGTTTCGAGATCGAGATTACACCCGAGAACCCGCACTTTCCATGGGCTCCCGTTGAGGATATGTGTTTGACCGATTTCATGATGGAGGTAGCAAATCGCGTGACTTGTCGGTTTGCAGTGGATTTGTCTCACCTCACTGGGTATGCGTCAGTCACACACAGAAAAGCTCAAGATTTGTTGGATCGTTTGTTAGAAAATGATCTTGTTTCGGTTTTTCACATTTCTGGCGGCGGATTCCGGCCCGATGGCGTTTTCATGGATGTTCATGGCGACGCAGATTTGGATCCCATTAGTCTTTCTTTGCTTGATATAGTGCGTAGTAAACCGAGCATTCCACTAATCATAGAGGTCTTTGGACTGCGCCGACATAAGTCCCTACAATTTAAGCTGGAACAGGTAAAGGAGGCTCTTGCGTGATGGGTCACGTTGGGGCCGATGTTTGGTTGATGGGCGTCGCGGGTGTACAGATCGAAGAACAAGGAAGTACGATGACGTGGACTAGACCAGATATCAAAATATCGTTTCGATCCAATCCTAGAGCAGTTGGAATCGCCTTAAAGATTTTTCGTGAACCGTTGCCGCGAAACCATTTCCCAGCAAATGACAGCGTGGTCGGGACTCTTATATCGCACGGATTCTTGGTGGAAGGTACGAATCCGGCCGAGACGCTTGCGTTGTCCATGCATTACCATGCCACAATTCCACTCAACGAGTTTCGTGCCTATTTCCCTGATACGATAAAAAGTCTCCAGGAGCGTGCAGCCGCAAAGACATGGGTTCCACAGCCACAGTGCTCGACGCCGTTGACCTCGACCGGGATTTTACGAGCTTCTGGCTTTATTCCCGTCCAGTCTTATTACGAGGCAGTATCTGATTCGTTGGTTGATGCCATACTTTCAAGTCTTTATGATGGTGCAAACCACAAGTTTCCGTCAGCCGGGGGGTTGTATCCTGTATATGTGGTTGCGGAACAACAGTCTAAAGATGGAACATGGCATTCACGCCAAACACAAGAAAATGGCTCGACGGAGTACCTGGGGCCAGACCTAGAGAACGATGGAAGTTTTGACGAAAACTTGTTGCGAGCATCTACCCGGTTTTGGGTATGCGCCAATTTGTCTGATGTCACGTTTAAATATGGGTCCCGAGGATACCGTTATGCGTTGCTTGAGGCCGGGCATGTGGCACAGACGCTCGTGCAGATCCTAAACGTAAACAACATCGATTGTCGTCCGTTCGGCGGCTTTCGTGATGACGTGATGCGCCGGCGCCTAAAATTACCAGCGTCTCACATCGTCATCTATGCTATAGGGGCTTTCCCTTTTCGACGATCGCGTCAGTGGATCGTCGGTGAGCAGTCGCGATTTGCTCGATTCGGGGCGACAACGATTCACTATTTTGAAGCGCACGGCGAGCGCGACAAGAGGGGTCGGAGGACTATAGGGTTTGCGGTCAATCGCGATTTCGCGTTGGCCCGGACAAAGGCGCATGCGGAATTGGCTGAGAGGATAGTTTTGGTGGAAGATGACACCTTTGGAAACAGCAATGGAATAGCGGCTCATGCGACATATGATGCTGCAGCGGCCCATGCAATTTTAGAACTGTACGAGCGCCATTGTGTTCTTCGCGCGTGGCATACGATGGTCGAAGTCCGACCGATAAAATTTCCGAAAAATGAAGTGACGAATGTAACTTATACATTAGCCGCTCGAGACCATGGACTAATTCGCTTATTGGATATCCGAGATCCCAAGTTTGACATTCCGTGTGTTTTGGCAGTAGTTTTTTCTCCCAGTCATGGAGGCATTCTGACCGCCTCTGCAGCAGCTCTGTCAGAATATGATGCTTCTGTCCAAGCCCTGTATGAATTAATTAAAGGTCTCTTTTATCGAGTTATTATCAGGGAATCCGGGATATTCGAGGAGACTCGGCCTCATCGAGTGCTGGGACCAGAAGAACATGAATTGTACTATTCGAGCAAAATCGTAGATAAATCTGAGACTGAGTTTCTGACTCGCTCGCAAAGGCAACCACGATCGATTTCCCCAAGATGGACGTCGCTCGAACGACTAGTCAGCGTCGCAACATTCACTGACTTATCGTTTAAGAGTCCGAGCAGCCTATATCACGTAGTTCGCGCCGAATCTGATCAACTTGTTCCGCTGTATTTTGGAGATCCTCCAAACGGTTTCTTTCAACTGGCCGAGCGTATCTTTGGAGAGCCGATTAAAAACGCACGCTTTCATCCGATTGGGTAGATTAGGAGGGAAAAACCTATGGCTAGTCATTCACTGTTGCAACAAAAAGACCGAATGGCCTGTGTGGATAATCTGTTGTCGTACCATGAAAGCGGAAATCAGGCGTGTGTTTGCGGGTTCCATCCTCCAAATGTGGTGCAGGCAATCATGGCAGAGGGAAAACGTCGTACAGTGTGCCGGGATATTCCTCGGATAAAGCAAACTCTCCCTAACACCGTAGCCCGAATTCCTGGAATCTCTAAGGCCGTCTTGGACTTTCTACGCGTATTGGCAACTGGTGAATTTGATGGATCGGGCCTGCCCATAGAAGTTGCCTTCGCGCGATATATCGTTTTATCTCCTCTATTTACTGCGGAGGTAAAGCAATATGCTGACTTTGAGGGAACATGTCGATATCTGGTTTCAAAACCCGGGATTACAGTTCGGATCCAGTGCCTAGGGGAAGTAGCGGTTCAATGCGTATCACAGTTAGCCCGATTGATCAAGCCTACAGATTTTATCACATTGAGGATCAGCAGTAAAAGCCATACCTTAAAGTTTTGGATGGAGGCTCGCCAATGAAATTGACCCGACTCTTTCACTCCTTCTTTAATATAAGCGAAGGAGCTCACAACATATTGATTGATCCGGCTATAGACTTCGAGTTTGAGTTTTGGTTGACCCGCGAAACCACGTATCCGGACCCTGCGGGCTATTTTGTCAATGCCGACGCAATAGTCCTTAGCCATGCCCACAGTGACCACTATCACATACCATCGCTCCTTAGTGTCGACCGTAGCGTTCCGATATTCGTGCCCGATGTGGATTGGGAAACCCCTCTCCCCATAGCTGAGGAACTTGTTGTGATGGGGTTTCAACATATCTACCGACTCAAGACTTGGGAGCCAGTGGCTATCGGCACGTTGCATGTGATAGGTATTCCGGCAAAGGCGTCCGTAGAAGGCACGCCTCAAATTTCTGTCGCGGTATTCTGCGAAGATCACGGTAACGTTTTTTATGATGCAGTAGACACCCTAGAGGACAAGAATATATTGCGCCAGATAAATGAAAATTTCTCAGCGGTAGATGTTGCAGCACTACCTGTTGGTTGCAGCTTTAACTTTTTAAATGTTCGCAATCAAATGTCCCCAAGCGTGGCGGCGCAGGTTTTGGACCTTTTACGTCCGCGCTTTTTCATTCCCACAGGTTTGAACACGGCACCCGTCCGATATGTTTCAACGGACTTTCCGATGTTTCCGTTCGACAACTCATTATTGGAGTTGCGATCTTTCGTATCCACTATACCCAGCGGCTGTTCGATTGCATGCATAGACCCTGGGACAACTCTCAACCTCACTAATACCCAGGAAGAAGCCTGGGTTGGTCGTACGCTCGTGGAATCCTCGTTTTATGCGACCGGAAGGTTGGCTAGCGCGTTAATTCGACGGAACGTCCGAGACACGGAGTACTTTGGTATACCTGCGACCCGCAACGTCCAACAATGGGTCACTGGAATCAAACGAATATTTCGAGACTTTGGTAGCGAAAAAGCATGGTCCCAGTCACTTGAGGATATCGTACGCCGTGTCCCGCCTACATGGATCGTTACACCACTCAATATGTACTTTCCTAGGACAATGGAGGCATTACTCGGCGACACCGCCGCCTATGACGATTTTGCCGTAGCTTTAGTGAACGACCTGGTGCATAGTAATGTGGAGTTTTCCGGTGTTTCGATGATTCAGCACTGTCTATCATTTATACAAATGTGGTTTTCGGCTTCGCAGTTTGTGTGCGAAATGGCATTGCTTGAGGCAATACAAGAGCTGCAAATGGTCCACCAATCGAACGTTCCGTCATTCAAGGACGCCACATGGGAAAAGGCGTTCCAAATTTACCTCGACCATTTGACGTTCTATCTTGATGAGAGTCCTCAGCACATTTTTCCCCGTTTTAACCCGTTATTCGGTCCGGTTACTGTGATGAAGTCAACGGTTCTATCGTTCATTGGGCAATCAACTAAGGTGGAAGGTGGCGACCTCCAATATCTTGCATTTATCTCACCTTCTTATTTCGATGATAAGCCGGTGAGTCTCCACATAATGAGCATCAAAAAACAGGAAGAAATAAGGCTTATTGAGGAGATAAGGAGATCACGAGGACGAATGTCATTGGAACAAATCGTACAGGAACATGGCCGTTCGCTGTTTACGAAGTTTGCAAAGAAATTGTTTAGGTTCACCCCTTTTTCCTTAGAGTATCATTGGCTGCCCGAAGCAGGATACGCCGATGACGATTGGTATACAAGTGTCGGCCTATGAGAAAAGGCAACCTGTTGGGTCTCAGCACTCCCTTCCTTTCCTTCGTTGGAGCCGAGGCCTTGATTGCTCTTGGTACCGGGATGGATATGGTGGTCTACTCGTTGTGGTTATTTCACCTCACGCGGTCGCCCTTGTTTGTTTCATTTGCGTTACTAGTTATCAGTTCTTCGCCGATGGTGTGGGGTCATGTCATTGCTCGGTTCATAGATCGCTCAAGGCCTTTCGCTCTTGTCTTTGTAGCGTATATGATGTTTGCTGTAGGAAGCCTCATTCCTTCATTCATCGATGCCTACAATGCTTGGCTATGGCCGGCACTAGTCATCGGGATGATGTTGAGTGGTTTTGGGTATTCAATCATCGGAGCGGTGTGGCCTGTACTAACGCGGCGTACATTGGATCCGGAGCAGTTTGCTCGTGCTGACGGAGTGCTCGGTATGGTATCGAACGCGAAGCTTTTCGTGGGGCCAACTCTCGGCGGTATTCTATTTTACAGTATAGGTCCTCATAACACTTTCAGACTTGAGGCGTTTCTTTCCTTTGCCGCTGCGGCTCTGGCAGTATACCTGCTTAGGCGGTTCCCTCTACGCTCTTCCGACGGTGCCGACATAGGATTTAAGACACCGAACGATAGGGACCGACACAGTGCCCGGGAGTGGTTGTCGCGTAACCCCGTTTTGCGGCTGTCCTTGGTCATTGCAATCCTTTCTGCCGTAGGGTTCGGCATAGTTAACGCGCTATGGACGCCTCTGTTGGTAGTGCGCTACCATGCCAATAGCTTGATTATTGGGGGAACCTATTTGGCGCAAAGTGTCGGCGGTTTAGGCGGCAACACCATGGTTTTGCATCGGTGGGGCAGAGCGCCGCAATTGCGGCGGATTAAATGGCTCTATTTGATTCTTACAGCAACTACTGCAATTTACACACTAACAGCTAGTAATTATTTTCTCTTTCCCGTGCTAATAATTGAGGGGATAGCCATCGAAGTCTTCCAACTGCCACTACGGTTAGTATGGATGAGCGTACCACCGGACCAATTGGTCGGGAAAATTACGTCCTATAGGTTGGCCATCACGAGTGGAATCTCGGCAGGTACGACATTGCTCGCAGGGTGGTTAGCACAACGAGTTGGGCTTCAGTGGGTCTTTTTAGGTGTTGCGACCACATTCTTGAGTGCGGCATTGATATCCTTTAAATACCATTCCCCAGCCATGAAAACATGGGACGAGCAGTTATCTTTAGTGGGTAGCGATGTCTGAAGATGATGCGAGCATGTTACAATCCCCAGGACCCGCCTCACAAATGTCCGCTATGGTCCTTTGGCTCAGAAGCTTGGGATCGGCTATGCTGCGTCGGTAATTAATTACGGATCCGATCCGGTTATAATAGCGATCCATGGATGGGAAAACCCATGATTGGTAGTGGCCCTGATCAACCGATTTTTGACCAGTTACCCTTCTTGAAGAAATGGCTCCGATCAACACGCGCCGTCCGAGTTTTGCTCAAGATGGAAAGTAGGTGATCCATCACAAAATCCGCATACCCATTTTTTATTATCCTTTGGTCATGAGTGTCATTTGGATAGTCGGTTCACTGATATTTTATTGGAGGCGAGAACGATCCTCGTCATTGCCTTCTATTGCCCATACCCCTCGGGTTTCCCTTCTGATACCGACCTTCAATGAACAAGACACTATTGTAGAGACCGTTGAAAAAATGCAGAACTTACACTATCCCAACTACGAGATTGTGGTTATTGACGATGGTAGTCAAGACAACACTCCTCAGTTATTGCGTCGCCTCATCGACCATGTCAGCAACTTGCGCGTTATTCGTACCCCGGCTAACCGTGGTAAGGCACACGCCTTAACCGTAGGACTACTGGCAGCACAAGGAGAAATTCTTGTTACGGTCGATTCGGATGCAATATTGGATCCTGATGCGCTAACCTTTCTTGTTGCGCACTTTGATCCCTCCCAGTCAGGCGAACGCGTCGGCGCTGTCACGGGCAATCCACGGGTGCGTAACCGCAATTCGTTGTTGTCCAAGATCCAATTAGTGGAATACGCCAGTATTATCGGCCTCATTAAACGTTCCCAGCGTATTTTAGGAAAAGTCATGACCGTTTCCGGTGTCATTGTGGCATTTCGTAAGCGTGCACTCCTCGACTGCGGCCTTTGGGATTCGGACATCATCACCGAAGACATTGCTGTCACCTGGAAATTGGAACAACGTTTCTGGGATATCCGGTACGAACCACGTGCGATTTGTTGGATGCTGGTCCCGGAGACCTTGCGGGGTTTGTGGAAACAACGCGTCAGGTGGGCGCAAGGAGGCTTAGAAGTGCTGTCTCGACATTGGCATGCCTTGTTCATCTGGAAACAACGGCGGTTATGGCCAGTCATTATTGAGCAATACACAAGCATCGTTTGGGCGGTCGTGTGGGTCGTGTTTACCCTTATTTTAATGGGAAGGATGATCGTTACCCATGGTTTCTATGTACCCATTTTTTGGATGGGAACGTACTTGGCCGTATTATCCTTAATTCAAGCCGCTGTTGCCCTAACGATAGACCATCATTATGAGCACGGTGTGATTAAATACTACTGGTGGAGCGTATGGTATCCGAGCCTATATTGGTTTATCAATGCGGTCGTTATCGTTTTTGCTTTGCTGCGATCCCTAGTCCACCATTAATCGTCCCCCAAATATGCGGTGTGGACCAGTCCCGACCGCGGAATAACAGAAGGAATGTCCCGATGATTATCAACGGTCGCCAATCACGAGGCAAGCGCCTTTTGGAATACCTCACAACCGTAAGCGGATGGATTTTGATGTTGTCCCTGGCCACGCAATTTTTACTCTCATTACTTTTGTGGGGTCTCGGCATTACCTATGTCAAACGGTATCTTTGGGTGACTGCCGAGCCCGCTTTAACGTGGCATGTTCTCGTCGTCACATGCGTTGTTGCCATCGTGGCAGGTATAGTCATGGGCTTGTGGGGACATTACAACCGCACGCGCTATGGCCTGTTACACCGCCGCCACATGCCCGAGCCAGTTAGCCTACAAGAGCTCTCTACGCACTTTGGTATTCCCCAAGAAACTCTTAACCAACTGCAATCAGCGCGGTGGGTAGAATATGATGACGATGTGACTCTTCTCTCCAACCCTTAAGGCCACTGCCCTTGTCACGCTTCCTTGGGCATATCAGGAGCAAGAAGCGACTGAGTCATTGTACTATTGCGCCATACAATCTCGGTCGGAATGGTTAAATGCTGCGGAAGAGAGTGTTGGCCGTTACGCAGCATCTCTAACAGCAATTGGGCGGCAGCCTGTCCTAGTTCTACCATTGGCTGTTTAACCGTGGTGAGTGCCGGGTACACAATGGTGGCCGCATCCACATCGTCGAATCCCGTAACACTAATGTCTTCAGGGATGCGCAAGCCGTGCTCTTGAAACGTTTGCATGGCTCCAATCGCGGCTAAATCGGCCGAAAATAACACCACTTCTGGCCGCTCTGTCATGCGCAGAATCGTCTCAGCAGCCGCTCGCCCGCCGGCGTATGTGAAATTGTCATTCCATATCCAGTCGGGCCGGGGTACCAATCCCACGTCCCGCAGTCCACTATAAAAACCTTGCAGACGCTCCATCGCCGGCAGCATGGTAAGCGGGCCATGGGCAAAGCCAAAGCGGCGATATCCTTGCTGATAGAGAAGATGAACTAACTGCTGCACACCCTGCCGGTTATCCGACATGACACTGGCCGCCGATGGCCCGGTCAGAGTGAAGTCCAGCCCGACCATGGGGACGGCGGTTTCCATGAGGGCATCGAGATCCGGCGGCTTCCCAATCAGAAAAAGCCCATCCACCGCACGGTGTTTAACCCGTTCGACAAAGCCCCAATGGTCGAAAGGTTTACGGCTGTTGCTAAACATGAGCAAGTCATAGCCTTGTGATCCAATCGCCTGCGAAAATGCCGTTAACACCTTGGCAATATAGGGATGCATCAGCCCAGATTGATCATGGGTTTCAAAAATAAGGCCAATCATGTGCGTCTGATTGGTTACCAAATGGCGGGCCGACGCTTTAGGATAGTAATGTAATTCCTCCACGATCTTGAGTACCTTTTGACGGGTTTCCGCGCTGATATCGGGATAGCCGTTTATGGCGCGGGAGACACACGATACAGAAACCCCCGCGCGCTTGGCAATATCTTTGATCGTGGCCATGGTTCGTCGCTCCCTCTTTCCTGTCCGCCCAATTTCTCTTCACCAGCCTATACCCGTCAAGCCATTTCTCAAAATATACCGAATCTGGCAAAATACGTCGAGCGCTGTCCTTTAGGACAAATATCCACTCCACCACGTATGCGGGGCTAAGGTCACGCCTTGCGGACACGGCGTCCCGTCTTGGTCCCGTAGCGATCCGGCGCGGCTTCGCAGACCAGATGGCCGCTCCCCGTGATTCATCGCGATGATCCGTCCGGTTGTAGACCGTGCTAACTGAGTGCTCGTACCCACAATTTGAATGTCGGGATAAATGTTCAGTGCCGCCAAAAGGCTCTGGTATAACGCCAATAAGCTTTCCAGACGAACGGGAGATGCCTCCCAACCCACGGCGTTTGTTACGATGGACCCACGGCCTACTTGATAGCGAAAGAGCACGGGGCGCTCGTCTTCTAGGTGAGCCCATACTTCTGCCCCTTGTGCACCTAGCGTCACAAAAGGAACCGACATTCCCGGGGGCAGCGTAAAATCAATCGTATCGCCGAAATGGCATGTTAGGCGTTTTGGTCCAGACAGTGTCTCGATGACGTTGTACCGTCCTTCATAACGTACGCCCAACTGTTCTTTCATTTGCGGAAACCAAAAGGTGTGGGAGTACGCCACATAAAGGTGTCCTCCACGCTCGACCCAGTCCCATAAGCGCTGGCGAAGAGGCTCGCCAATGCGCGGAGCTACTAAAAAGATGACGCTGCAGTCGTCTAGTTCGGGTAAGGTGGGGATAGTCTCTATTATCGCCGTTTGAGAGGGCATAGGTTCGCGCAATACGCGGGGATTGAATCCCAGCTGCGCTAAGGTCATGAGCATGGCCTGCGCAACGCGGGTTTGCAATACGCCTTCTGGGCCGCGCGCAAAAGGTACCATCGCGGTTTGCAAGGCAGGCACTAAAATCCCGGTGGCGTCATGCTGTACGGCGCCAAAGCCTTGACTGACTTCTGCAAACTGGTGCATTACATCTCCTGTGGCCTTACGCTGGCCTGTGGTGGTCATAAGCCCAAACGTTAACTCAAAGGGATGGTGGGCATACGGCAATTGTTGGGGTAAATCAAAGTCCGTCAAGCACCATGCCCATGCTCCAACCGCGCCCGCCATCAAAGCGCCGGTTAACTGGGAACGATAAAAAGCTGCTTGCCCATCTGCCGAGCCAAATGCGTCTGTGGTGCCAAACTCTTCGAGCAACACCGGGTTTTCTCCCTGCGCAAGCGCACAATGGACATAAGAGGCCATGGCCACGGCTAACGCGTCCTCGTTTTCAGGATACACATGCGGCCCCACAATATCCACGGCCCGGGACAATAACTCCACAGCAATCCCGTTATCAACGCCCATGGCATTCCATAAACCATCCCCCATGGTAATCGGGCGGTTTTGCATGTCATGATCGCGCACCGCTTGGACCATGCGCCGAATCCAACCGTCAAAGACCTCGGGCGTCGTCTTCCCCGCGTAAAGCGGCCACTCGTTCGTCAACACCCAGCCAGCTACGCTATCATAGGAACTTAGCCTTGTCACAGCACGGCGGATAAAGCTTTCTTCGTGGTCTAACATCCAAGGGTCTGTCCACAAATCCCGGCCTTCGCGCCACAGCGGATCCCAATTTTGACCTGACATATGGCCAACCAGCAATGTGGGAAAGGTCTTAAGACCCGCCTCTTGCACCAACGATAGAAATTCATCAACATGGGCCCAACACGCCTCGTTATCCACGCCCGGGCTCGGTTCAAAATCTGGCCAGTAGAGAAACCATCGCAAGGTGGTCAGGCCCATACTTTTTGCCGCCTTGAGCTCTTCCCTTACCACTTGTGGATTAAACTGCGTCCACATCAACGGCCCACCTTGCCGGCTCCAATAATTCGCACCTAATGAAAATCCGTCCATACTGTCTCCTCCCCCCTTTACCCCTGCCCGTGGCCCCGGCGATGTCGGGCAATCAGCTCTTTGTACCACTTGGCGCTGTCCTTTAAGATGCGCTCTTGCGAAGCAAAGTCGACATAGACGATCCCAAAGCGTTTGGAGTACCCGTAGGCCCATTCAAAGTTATCCATTAAGGACCACAAATAATAGCCTTTCAATGCCCCACCTTCCTCTACAAAACGCTGTGCCGCTTGTAAATGGCTTTGTACGTACGCGGTGCGCAGAGGATCATGCACCTGGCCATCAGCATCTACCGCATCCGGATACGCTGCGCCATTTTCGGTAATATATAAAGGTAAGGCTGTATATTCACCCGCTAAGCGTTTGAGCAGTCGGTACAAGGAGTCTGGATGCACTTCCCATCCCATTTCCGTGACCCGGTCCTTAGGCGGTACCACATGGCCTAGCTGCAACAAGGACGTCCCCGGCTCGTCAAAGACCACGGAGCGTGTGTAGTAATTCACCCCCAGAAAGTTCATGGGTGTAGAAATGGTTTCTAAATCCCCTGGGCGGATAAACCGAAAATTTTGCACATAGGGCCTGAAGATATCCAGCATATCCTCCGGATAGGCCCCACGAAATAAGGGGTCTAAAAACCAGCGGTTGGAAAAGCCATCGCCCCGGCGGGCTGCCGCCCGGTCCGCATCGGTGTCAGTCTTTGGATCTGTCACGTTGAGATTGAGGGTAATGCCAATTTGTCCTTTAAGTCCCATAGCACGGTACAGCTTAACCGTTTCTCCGTGAGAGAGGAGAATATGGTGGCTTGCCAACACGGCTTCACGCCAGTCACGGTGCCCAGGCGCATGCTCCCCCAGTCCGTAGCTAAGAAACGACGCACACCACGGTTCGTTATGCGTAATCCACTGGGGAATGCGGTCTCCAAACGCCTGAAAGACCATTTGCGCATAATCGGTAAAATAGCGCACGGTATCGCGATTGGCCCATCCTCCACGGTCTGCAAGCCATTGCGGCAAGTCCCAATGGTAAATGGTGGCGGCTGGTGTCACATTTCTTTCCGCCAAGGCATCAAGCAGTCGGTGGTAAAAATCTATACCGCGGGTATTCAAGCGATTGTCTTCGGTCACAATGCGCGGCCATGCCAATGAAAACCGGTAAGAGGACACCCCTAAGTCGGCGATCAGGTCAACGTCTTGGCGATAGCGATGATAATGATCACAGGCGATATCTCCGGTTTCCTGTCCCAACACCTTACCTGGCGTATGGGAAAAGGTATCCCAGTGCGATGGCGTCCGCCCATCTTCGGCCACAGCTCCTTCAATTTGATACGAGGAGGTTGCCACCCCAAAAATAAAGTCTGCAGGGAAAGTCAAATCGTATTTGTCGGTCACAATGTCACCTCATTAGAGAATTTCCTATCTCGGGTTTTACGGAAGCGGCTTTACACTGATAAGAGCGTCGGGATGATAGCATGCCACCGAACGCTCCGGAGCCACAACCGTCATAGGCGGCATGCTGTTTGTGCATTCGGTCGTCGCTGACAAACATCGGGGGGCAAACGGACACCCTACCCGCGCTTCACTCAGGTCTGGTGGTTGATTGTCCTTTTCCGGCAACCGGTGGCGTGTGGAACTGCCCGGTGTCGCGGCCAACAACAGTTTGGTATAGGGATGCAAAGGATTGCGAATCAGGTCCCGAGACGGAGCGGATTCCATAATCTTTCCCGCATACAAGACCATAATGCGGTCCCCAAAATAGCGTGCTGAGGCCAAGTCGTGGGTCACATATAAAAATGAGAGGTGAAAATCACGCTTGAGCTGGCCCAGCAATTGCAAGATGCCCGCGCGAATGGAGACATCCAGCATTGAAATCGGCTCATCCGCCACTAAGAACTGCGGCTGAACCGCTAAGGCTCGGGCTATGGCCAGACGTTGGCGCTGACCGCCCGAAAGTTCATGCGGAAATTTCTTTCGCGTCTCATTCACCGGGGTAAGGCCCACGCGCTCCAAGAGGTCATCAATCAGCTGGTCGACGCTCTCTTTATTGCCCCCTTGGTGTTTGCGAATCGGAAAGACTAAGTGATTCTCCACGGTTTTGACAGGATTAAGCGAGGCAAACGGGTCTTGGAAAATCATCTGCGCTTGACGCCGATACGCAGTGAGCTCCCGGCCTTTGATATGACTAACATCGGTGCCAGCTACGCTAATACGGCCGAAAGAAGGTTCTAAAATCCGTAAAAGCGCCCGCCCAATTGTAGTCTTGCCACTCCCGGATTCCCCCACTAACGCCAGAACTTCGCCTGACCCTATGGTAAAGGAGACATCGTCCACGGGACGGATAAATTGGCGTCCCCCTCGCAGAGGAAAGCGCACAACCAAATGATCGACCGTCACTAAGGGAGCAGCCGCTAATGGCTCAAGAGACATGAGAGAACTCACCTGCCTTCTGGGGATCAAAACGGTGGCATGCAATCAAACGTCCTTGCCAATCGCGCGGTTCTGGGCGTTCTACCGTACACAGCGGCACGGCATAGGGACACCGGGGATGGTACGCACACCCCGTGGGCAGCGTGACCAAATCCGGCGGATGACCCGGGATACCTTCGATCACGACATCTTCATGCGTAAGGCGCGGAATAGCCCGCATCAGTCCTTGGGTATAAGGGTGATGGTCTTGATCCGAGACGGTTAAACCGCCACTTTCCGTGACCTCGACAAATCGCCCGGCATACATAATGGCGACGCGTGATGCCAATTCGGCGACCAGGCTGAAGTCATGGCTGATAAAGAGGACCGCAAAATGCCGTTCTTGCTGCAAATCTTGAATTTGTTCCAAAATCGATCGCTGAACGACTACATCTAAGGCGGTGGTCGGTTCGTCCATAATCACCAATGCCGGATCCAATGCCAAGGCAATGGCAATGACAATGCGTTGTTTCATACCCCCAGACAGTTCATGCGGGTAGCTTTTCCCGTGTTTCCGGGCAATACGCACCAGATCCAGCAATGCGTAGGATTTTTGCAAGGCCTCCGCTTTCGACATCCCGGGCCGATGCGCCAAGAATACGTCTACCATTTGCTGCTCCACGGTCATGACCGGGTTCAACACTGTCATGGCGCTTTGAAATACCATCGACATGGCCTCCCAGCGAAACTTCCGCAAGGTTTTGGCGTCCATGTCATAGACGTTTTGCCCTTTGATCAGAATTTCTCCGTGGGTAAGGTGGGCACCTCCTCGCAAAAGGCGCATAATTCCGGTGGCCAAAGTGGATTTGCCGCTGCCCGATTCTCCGATTAATCCCACGATCGTATTGGGCATCAGTTCTAGGTTCACATGTGAAACCGCTTGCACCGGACCTGCTGGCGAATCATAGGCAATCGACACATCGCGCAGAACCAAAACGGGTTGCTCGCTCACCATATCACCTTCTTTTTGGCCTTGGGCAGTTCCCGTAAGCGCGGATTAGTCAGTTGGTCAATCGCGTAATTCATCAACACCAAACTGAGTCCCACCAAGGCGATTCCCAAGCCCGGCGGAATGAACCACCACCAACCGCCTGTCAGAATGGCATCACCTTGGGAAGACCAATACAGCATTGTCCCCCAGGAAATTGATGACACGTTTTCTAGTCCTAAGAAGGCCAGCCCGGATTCGGCTAAAATCGCCGCCAAGCACGCATACATGATGTTCGACGCAATAATCGACGTCATATTAGGCATGATTTCCATCACCATCACGCGCAGATCTGACGCCCCCGTCAATTTGGCCGCGGTCACAAAATCCCGGTGCGCCAATGACATGGTTTGGGACCGGAAGACGCGAGCACCCCAGGCCCATCCCGTCAAGCCAATAATCAATCCATTGAACACGGGCGTGCTGTTGTGCACATAGGACTCGATTAAGATCAATAACGCTAACCCTGGCAGCACCAGAAAAATATTGCTCAGAAAGTTGAGAATCGTATCCGTCATCCCGCCGCGGTAACCAGCCGTCACCCCAATTAACAAGCTTAAAGCGGTGGCCAGCATGCCAGCCCCGATTCCTACCACGAGCGTCGAGCGAGCTCCGTACAAAAACTGAGAAAAAATATCCTGGCCCTGCGCGGTAGTGCCAAACCAGTGCTGGGCACTCGGATGCAGCGAGGGCGCAAATTGGGTCGACGTGGGACTATACGGAGCAATCCACGGAGCCAACACGGCGAGTGCCACAAAGAACAGGAACAGGCAAAACCCTACCGCCGATTTGCGATTAGAAAACATGATTTGCACCACGCGGCGCATCGCCCCGACCTTCCGCGGGCGGGTCGCAGGTGAATGGCTGGGCGGCACACCGGGCCGCTGCACTGCTGAATTTTGAGCCATTTAGTGTGTCTCCCCTCCTTGGCGCACTCGTGGATCAAGCCGGGCATACAGCAAATCGACAATCAGATTAACCACCAGCACGGAGACGGCAATGATGAGGAACGACGCCTGAATCAACGGCAAGTCTTGTGACAAAACGGCGTTGGTAAGTTGAAACCCAATGCCCGGATAGGAGAAAACGACCTCTGTTAATATCGAGCCGCTGACAATCAATCCCATAGCCAAGGCAAAACTGGTTACTTGCGGCAATATGGCGTTGCGCGCCGCATAGCTTGACATGACGCGCCAAGTGGAGACACCTTTTGCTTCAGCAAAAATCACGTAATCCTCTCCTAAGGTATTGACCATGTTATTGCGCATGCCAATCACCCACCCGCTTAACGATCCCAAGAAGACAGTCAGCCCTGGCAACAGCCCATGGCGCAGTACACTCGCAATAAATGGGCCATTAAATCCCGGCGTAACCGTGTTAGAGTACGCATGGCCTAAAGGAAACCAATGGAGTTCAAAGGCAAAGACAAATAACAGGATGGTTCCTGTCCAGAAGTAAGGCATCGCTTGCAAAAACATTGTCGCTACTGGCAACGTATTGTCTAATAGCCCTCCGCGCCGCCACGAAATATAAATACCTAAAACCGTTCCCACGACCACCGCAATAAACGTGGCAGTTCCCACCAAACCAATGGTCCAAGGCAAACTGTGTGCAATCACGGTGGCAACCGGCGTGGGATAGTACGTATACGACAATCCCCAATGCAAGGTCAAAAAGCTCTTAAGATAATTGACATATTGCAACAAAATGGGCTGATGCGAAAACCCAAATTGCAGCTCCAAAGCATGCAACGCCTGAGGATTTAACTGGCCCTGAAACTTCGCAAACATGGCTAATGCTGGATTGCCTGGAATCATTCGCGGCAGAATGAAATTCAGGGTCATGGCAGCCCATAAACACACGACAAAAAAGAGGACCTTTTGAGTCACGTACCGCATTCTCTGTCCCGCCTTTCCTCACCACATCCCCGCTGTGTCCAAGGCGGTCCAAGGCGTCACGCCTTGGACCCCGCGACAGACATCTTTTCGTTAGGATTTGGGCGTTAGGTGCTCTACGACAATTTCCGGCGCGGGCCAGCTATACGGCGCATTCGTCACATAAGGATCAGATTGCGTAGGCCACCCCGTGTAATTGGCTGTGCTGTATTCATCCCATAGCGCACCGTCCAGTACCGGAATAAATGGCAGGTCATTGACCATAATCCCTTCTAACGTCTCAATCGCTTGTTTCTGCACCGCCGGATTCGTACTTGAGGCATAAGCGTTTAAGGCGTTGTTCGTGGCGGCATTGTTCCAGCCTTCAATATTCCAGTCACCGGTCGAACCTAAAGAGTTATACAACGCGTAGTACGGTGTTGGCCCGGGATTGGTCCAAGACATGGCCAAATCATATTTGCCGCCTTGCAAATTAGCCACGTACTCTCCGTAGGCATCTTGCGTGACCGTAGTTTGAATGCCAATGGCACTTAATTCTTGGGCCATGATGGCACAGTCTGCATCCCAGTCAGACCATCCTGCTGGCACCTGAATGGTCAAGGAGAGCGGCTGGCCCGATGGTGATACAAACACTCCCGACGCATTTTTCTTAAATCCGGCTTTCTCTAAGATCTGTTCCGCTTTTGTGGGGTTGTACGTTTCCGATACAGGCAGACTCGGGTTTAAATAGCTTTTTTGAAACGGTAGCACCAATGCCGTGGGGCTGGCGGCTTTCTCGTAGCCATATTCGCCTTTTTGGCCCAATTCCGGTCGATTGATGGCGAGATTAATTGCTTGGCGAACCGCCAATTGGCTTAACAAGGGGTTTTTCAAATTGGGAAACAGGCCTACCACTTCATAAGGGGCAAACCAGTAATGGTTATTAGGGCTCTTGGAGGTATATACGCCCTTGATATCCGGGATAAACTGTCCACTCCATCCTACTTGTCCCGCAGCCAGTGCCTCATTAAGCGAGTTGTTGCTATCATACGCGGGCACCTCAATCACCGGCACTTTGGGCTTGCCTAAATAGTAATGGGGATTCGCCGTGAATTTGTAGTCTTCGGCATTGAAAGAACTTAAGAGATAAGGCCCTGTACCTACCGGCTGGCTATTCATGTATTTGGCTGGATCAGAAATTTTCGACCAAATGCTTTCGGGCACAATATACGTTTCTAACACATAGACACCGAAAGGCACATCAGTTTGGTTGAACTGAAAAACGACGGTATGCGCATTGGGCGCAGTGACCGACTGGAGTTTCGTCCACACACCGGACGTGTCTAACGCCGGGTTTTGCTTCAGCAAATTGAACGTGAACACGACATCTTTTGAGGTAAAAGGCGTCCCATTGGTCCACTTGACATTGGTGCGCAAGTCGACGGTAAGCGTCTTGCCGCCGTCGCTCCATTGATACGACTGCCCCAACAGCCCGTATTGATTACTGCTAACGGTGCTAAAGTAAAATAACGGTTCATAAATAAATCCATCCGTCCCGGGGTTATTGGATGTCGAGAACGGGTTAAAATTGTCAGTATATGACCCATAGGGAGCGGGAGCCATGATTAAAGGCTGCGCCGTGCTAGAAGCCGCGGACGTTGTGCTGGCGTTCGAGCTGGATCCACACCCAGCGAGCGCTCCCATCATCAACACAGCGGAGCCTGCAGCTAATGTTGTTTTACCGATGCGCTTCATATTTTTCCTCCTCGGGATGACCCTTGGGTTCCACTGTCACCCTGCATGCAGCAAACCCACATCGTTAATTGACACTATATTTAGATATTTCTCCACCCGAATGTCTTGGCGAAGAAATTACTCCAAAAACGTTTTCGGGAAATCGCATGATGACCTCGTTATCTGTTAATTCAGTCGCATGCGACTATTAAATAACAACCCATTATTGGCTTATATACGGCATTTTTGCAAGAGATTTTTTCTCTCTCGATAAGAAATTTCCTCATCTCCCACTCGGCTTCAAAAACGTTTTTGACTGTTGGCAGACGTCACGCCATGCGGCACTTGGATATCCAGGAGAAGGGATTCCTGTCGCCGAAACAAACCGCTATACTGATGCACGAGATACACCTTCACTATAAGGCGGCGGATATTTTGAATAGGCTGCTGAAGGCGGAACCGCGCATTTGGTATGGTGGGAAGATGGCACAGCAAACGACTTAAGGTGGGTTTACATTTGGTATTAACGATTTTAAGCATTATCGGCAGTGCCGCATTTGCGATGAGCGGCGCACTGGTAGCCATTGAAGAAGACTATGACATTTTCGGCATCATGGTGCTGGGCTTTATGACTGCTTTCGCAGGAGGCATGATTAGAAATCTGATTGTTGGTCTTCCCATAGCCATGGTTTGGCACCAAAATGGCGCTTTCATCGCTGCGCTCATTGCCATATTACTGGCCATTCTATCGCCCTCGGCTGTGGTAAAATACGGGCTCAAAACCATGCTCATCTTTGACGCGCTTGGGTTGTCGACCTTCGCCGTGGAAGGCGCATTGTACGCCGCCCGTATTCATGCCCCCTTGAGCACAGTGATGGTTGCCGCCGTCATGACCGGCACCGGCGGAGGGGTCATTCGCGACATTTTAGCACAGCGCAAGCCGCTTGTTTTGCGTGCCGATATCTACGCGATGTGGGCTTTATTAGCGGGCGCCATCATTGGATTTCAATGGATCCAAACCCAAAGAGATTGGCACATCTATACTTTGATTATCGCTATTTTCGGCCTGCGCCTATTGTCCATGAAGTTTCACTGGAGGCTGCCTCATGCTCGCGAGTCTTTAAACTCTACCCCTTGATATCATAGTAAAGATTCATCCAGTGATACCTTCGAAAGTAGTCATTGCTTTTAATCACCACATGTAAGAAGATGCTTACGCTAACGCCGCTAGAAAATCGAAGTTCTTGCAGTATTCGCAGGACATAATCTAAAAGCTCACCATAGCGCCTTTATTTGGTCGAGAAATGGAATTCCTCCGGTAAGAGAAAATGTTTATCCCGATATATTAACCCGGTCCGCAGGCATAAATGTGGGGAACTCCTCTAAGTATTTCTGGTAAACCTCTTGATATACGCCCATTTGTTCAGACGGCTGGATAATAGGCCATGCGACACTTAAATCGTTAAGTTGCGAAATATAACCATCTGCCTTAGCCGCTAACATCGCAGCCCCCCGTGTAACTGAGTCATTATCCGCAATCTCGAGAGGTAGGCCGCAAATGTCGGCAATAATTTGTAACCATAGCCGACTATTTGTCCCCCCACCCGACGCCACGATTCGACGAGTTGCCCTCATTTTTAACGTGTCCATTATGCGCCGTATGTCTGAACTGGTTCCCTCATAGACAGCGCGGATAACGTGGGCAACACTATGGCCAAGCGACAATCCGTGAATCGCCCCCCGAGCACGATCATTGGGCCATGGACTGCGTACTCCTTGGAAGGCTGGAAAAACTCGAAGTCCACCGCATCCTGGTTCAATTTCACATGCCAGTTTGTCTAACTCATCCAAAGAACGTGACGCTCCCATATTCCGTTCAACCCATCGAACGACAGACCCTGTCGATGGTTGCCCTGCTTCAAGTACATCTAATCCCACATGATACACATCATCAAACGGTCCCCATAACCCCGCTGTAGGCTTAAAGGAATAGTCATGAAACAACTCACAGGTAGACGACCCTAATATGAGTGCCATCGAACCAGGCTGAATCGCTCCCGAACCAATGGCCCCCGCATAAGCATCAATAATGGGTCCCGCAACAATAACATTGGACTCTTTGACCCCAATCTGCTGTGCAGCACGTGAAGAAACTACACCTAAGAGTTCTGCGACTCCGACAGTTGTTTTCGGTAGGCACTTAACAATTTCCGGGAACAAATTAGCCCACTCGGGAAGGTCCGATTTTGTTGTCGCATGCCACTTGAGTAAGGCACTAGCACGTGAACGTGTCCATTCACCCGTTAAGTTCCAGTTAATCCAATCGGCCACCTCGATAAGATAATTGGATTCATTGAAAAGATGAGGGTAAGTGTCATAGAGCCACAGGGCCTTTGACCATGGTAATTCAGCTGATTCCGAACGGCCTACGAGACCGCCAATGGTTTGAGCATATTTCCCAGCCCGCACATCCATCCACAACATCACTTCACTTTTAGGTGTACCATCTCTGCCGACCATCATAATGCTAGATGTCGCATCTAAACCAATTCCTCTCAATTCACCATACGGCTGACACTGTTCTACGGTTAGTTTAACGACTTTCACAAACGCATCCCAAATTTCAGATGCATCTTGAACAGCCCATCCACTTCTGGGATTTAGTGTTGTCAATGATATAGAGTTTCTCGCGATAATACTACCGTTTTGCCATCCAATACATCGTAACCCTTGTGTTCCGATATCCACCCCAATGTAAATAGGATGCTGAGCCATCGTAATCCCCCCACTATCTAGTCTGGTAACACCATTATCCGAGAATACTCTAAACCATTAATAGGTCTATCCTGATAGAATCCTCCCTCGTGTATCAATGTTTCTACGGCATTGGATAATGTCATTCCTGACTCGACCGCAGTAATTAACCATCCTATATACAAACCAAACACAAAATCATCGAGATCTTTTTCCATCGACAGACTGCCATCTCCATACCACGAAACTGTGGTCCCACTATATAATGCAACGTCAGCTGTCGATACTAAGGTGCAGATTGTCTTCATACCCAGCTTAGCAATCTGAGTCAATGCAACGGATAAATCATCGCGTGACACCACTTCTTTTCCCCACAAAATCTCTACTTGCGACACGGTCAAAAACACAATACTCGCTTTCTTAAGTAAATGATAATTGGAAATGGGCATAAAACTTCCTGATATATAAAGGGCAGAAAATTTTTCGGCGCTCTCTATAACAGTTTGCAATGTGTTAGTACCCATATTTAAACTGAGACAAACAGCCTCACCCCAATTTTCAAGGTTCGCACTCACCATGGATTGAGATAGAAGCAAATTGTTACTTGAATCAGTGACTTGGCATTTCACGGTCCCGTCAGGGTTGATTACCTTGACACGACGACCGGTTCTTTCGACCACCACAGTTGGCACTAAATCGAATCTTTGCGTTGCATTCCACTCACGAATTCGTTGAGCTCCAACATCTCGTCCCATAACCGTAATCAGTCGCGTCGATTGATGACTAAGTTGGCTATACATCGTGGCTACGATCGCACCCACACCGCTCACCATGTCGAAATCTCTACGACCAATAATTTCCTTTTCCCCTGGTGAAACCTTTCGTATTTCCCAACGTTCTTGAACATAGAGGTCCCCGATAACAATCATCGCATGGTAGCCACTAAGACCGTCGACTCGTTCGACACGGGGATTAAACATGCTGCTGACCTCTGTGAACCAAGTGCTGAATAGCGCTAGCAACGCGATGTCCTTGTTGTGCGGCTATCGCTAAGAGCAACACAATACCAACTGTTCCGCCCTCATAGACCGAATTGATATTAGCCAGTCCAAAACTGTAACTTAGCCACGTGATAGCTAGTGTGGCAAGAATCGTTCCACTAAGACGCCCTTCACCTCCCTGCAATTTGGTTCCCCCAAGCACGGCAATGGTAATCGCGGCCAAATTCATAGTACTGCCAGCATCTGGACGGGCCGTGACTAGACGCGAAGCGTCAATAACGGCGGCCAAAGAACACAATAGGCCCGTAATCGCGTAAGTGACTAGACGCGTTTTCATTATCGAAATTCCATTGAGCATAGCCGCCGTTGCATTGGTGCCAACCAAATACAATCTCCAACCAAATGCCGATCGTGATAGTAACAATGCCAAAATCACAGCAACAGGAAGATAAATTAAGAGAAGTTGTAGTGGCCATCCTGCAATTAGCCCTTGGCCAATGATATCAAAGGAGGCAGGAAAAGGAGATATGTCTATCCCGTGGGTCAATACCAATGCTATGCCACCGTATGCATACATCGTCCCCAACGTGGCAATAATGGCGGGAATGTTCATCACCGTAACAAGAATTCCATTTATTAAACCTAAGATAATACCCCCGAAGAATACCACAAACACGGCTATCCAAACATTTAACCCATGCAACACCAGCACTCCAAGAATCACTTCAGAAAGGGCAAACATCGCGCCGACGGAAAGGTCAATCCCCCCATTTCCCGACAAGATCACCATCATTTCTCCAAAGGCAACGAGGCCAATTTCAACGCCATAGACACTCATGGCACTAATGCCCTGAAGGCTCAATGCAGAAGGCGCAATAAAGACCGATAAGACGATTACTGCTATCATAATGATGGCAAGCCAGAATTGGTCTCCCATCTTAGTCATTATCCGCATATAAAACCCTCCATGGTGTCAACGAGCCTTTTGCCGTCGTCGATAAAGGTTTCCAACCATCACCGAGATTAAGATCATGATCCCTAAGGCAACGCCTTGCCAAAAAGCTTGAATATGAAACAAAACCACAGCATCGTTAATAATCTCTACAAAAATCGCCCCCAATAAACTTCCGACAATCGTGCCTCGGCCACCCACAATACTTGTACCGCCGACCACGACTGCAGCAATGACCGTTAATTCAAATCCCGATCCTGTTGACGCTTGCACTAAAGGACTTAAGCCTAAATGCACAATGGCTGCGATAGCTGAAAACATACCTAGCAACGTGTACGAAAGAACAATGGTTTTATTGACGGGAAGCCCAAATATCCGGGAACCCTCGGCGTTATTACCAATTGCATATAAATAACGCCCCCACGGTCTATGGCTAAGAATCCAACTAAAGGCAATCACTAAGGCCAATGCTACCCACATCGACAAAGGAATTCCCAAAACCTTATCTGTTACGGCCACGGAGGTATAGGATGCGGGTATATTGGTAATCCAATTCCCACCCAAAACAAGATACAGCGCCGCACTCCAAATACTTAGAAAACCTAACGTTGTTATAATGGGAGGAATTTGGATAAACGCAATAAAAAACCCATTAATGATTCCCATCACAGTGCCAGCTATTATTCCAACAAGCGCAGCCGTCCACGGCGATAGTCCATGATTATAAGCAATCCCAGTTAAAGCCGCCGATAGTCCAAGGATCGCACCGACAGAAACATCAATGCCCCCTGTGATGATGACAAAAGTCATCCCAATAGCCGGAATTGCCGTCAACGCTGCATCCACCAAAATGCTATTCAAATTGGCAGCACTCCAAAAATTCCCACCCGAACCAATTGTCGTAGCAACAACTACTACAATAATCATCCCGAGCAACGCATATTCATATCGTGATGAACGTAAAATGGGCGGGGCAGCTTGTTCAGTAGATGTCGACGGAGGGATCTGAGCCGTCATGCTTTAGCGCCTCCTTCAAGTGTGGGAGAATCCGATAGACCAATCGACAGTGCCAAAATATCCTCATGTCTACTTGTCTTTGCGTCAATTTCCCCCATCATGGTGCCTTGGCGCATTACATAGATCCGAGAACAGAGATCCATAATCTCAGGAAGATCTGATGATACAACAATCACCGCCATCCCTTGGTTGGCGAGTTGACGTATTAGGTCATGAATCTCGCTTTTTGTTGCCACATCAATGCCTCGCGTAGGCTCATCTAAAATCATGACGCTCAAGTCATCCCGGGCGAGCCATCGAGCAAACAAAACTTTTTGTTGACCGCCCCCTGACAAACTGGAAACCGGGCCATTCACACTTGACAACTTTATCTTGAGTTCGTCGCTCAGCTCGCCAGCGTGATGCTTTAATGAAGCGACTCTCAATAAGCCACCCACATGCTTAAATTTTTCAATAACGCTAACCATCATATTCTGCGTAATTGGTCTGGGCATAAAAAGTCCTTGGTCCTTACGATCCTCTGGAAGATAAGCGATTCCGGCACGAATTGCTTGTGCCGGAGACTTAATAGCTAAGGGGCGTCCTTTAAGAAAGATTTGACCTTTGCGAGCCGTTCGAGCGCCAAAAATGGTTTGCATCACCTCAGAGCGACCAGCCCCTACCTGCCCGTAAAATCCAACAATTTCCCCTTGTCGAACGTAAAAGGAGACATCTTTGTAATCGCTTGGTCTGGTAAGACCTCTGACCTCTAAAACTGTAGACCCGTCTCGACTCACCGTCTCTTTGCCAGTCGCCGGTCGACTGGGCTTATAAATACGATTTCCTGACATCTCTGACACTAACTGCTGCGGATCCCATTCTTTATTCTCGTGCTCCATAACCACGTTACCATCCGTCAGCACTACAGCTCGATCTGCCACAATTGACAGTTCATCCAGCCTATGGGACACGTACAAAATAATTTGCCCATCATTTTTAAGCTGCTTAATAATAGAAAAGAGTCGCTCGGTTTCGCTTCCCGACAATATCGCTGTGGGTTCATCAAAAATAATGAGCCTCGATTTAAAGACTAGTGCTTGAGCAATCAACACAAGCTGCTGAAATCCAAGGGAAAGATGCATCATGGACTCATTTAACAAGGCCTCCGGTATATTTAATTGCTCAAAAACAGGAGTAACCTTGGCGAGCATCTGGGCTCGGCTAATGTTGCCCCACCGTGTCGCGGGCAATTGGCTCATGAAGATATTTTCTAGTACCGATAGTTGCGGAAAAACCATCGGCTCTTGATATACTGCCGCAAACCCTAAGTTGCGCGCATGCGCCGGGCTGCCAATATGGACGCTTTTGCCATCAATGGCAATATCGCCTGAATCCGGAGCCACTACCCCCATTAGAATCTTTATCAGAGTAGATTTTCCTGCTCCATTCTCTCCCACGATTGCGGTTACCGCGTGCGCGGGAAACTTCAAAGACACATTGTTTAACGCCTTAGTGCCTCCATAGGTTTTTGAAAGCCCGCGCACACTGACCGTCTGCATTTCTGCGGCTCCCTCCTCATGTTAGAAATTCAAGTTGTCGTTTGCCTTGTCAATAATTAATGGCGGGCCAAGCAACAACATCTTACGTGACGGGAAGTATTCAACTTTCCCCAAGCCAGGAACGTTATTCCACTTATGAAACGGATGGTGCTCCAAATGTTGCAAGACACCCCAAACCGTTAAATATCCCAAATTGATCGGATTCCATAGAACAACCTTTTTAATAACACCATTGTTCAAGTACGCTCGAACTGAATTCGGATCACTAATACCCGTTACGATAATCTTTCCTTGCATGCCCGCATTTTCGACAGCTTGCGCTTCACCCGGAGGGATAGTCGTGGCAACGCCAATAAAGCCTTTAATGTGAGGATATGCCGCTATCATGCGAGTCGCAATTTGTTCAGCTCCTGTAATACTTTCGCCAGCATATTGGATTGGAAGCAACTGAATATTCGGGTATTTCTTGAGACGCTGTTTCATATACATGATCCACGTATTGAGGTTCGTTGCGGTCGGGCCGGCAGATATAATCGCCAGCTGTCCAGAGTAATTCATTTCCTTGGCAGCTATATCCACCACGTCATAGCCCAGAGCTTGACTACGTGCTTGTTCTACCCACAACTGATTGTAAGGACTCGATACATTTGAGTCAGCAGCGTAAAACATAATATGGTTATCTACCGCTTGCTTAATTAACGGGTCCAATGCCGTAGGACTATTAGCAGAAACCCCCACCGCGGAAACGTGTTGTTGAATTAGACTGCGTACATACTCCGCTTGGCCCGAAACCGAGGCAGTCGTAGGACCTTCATATATCCACCGAGCACCAAACCTTTTAGCCGCTGCCTGCCCCCCCTGATCCATCGCCGAAAAGTATGGTATCCCCACCAACTTCGGCACGAAGGCAATAGAATATTGTTTATGCGTTGCCGAAGAGGCCGCGGTTGTCGAAGACGCCGTTGTGACCCCACATCCAGCAATCGACATTGTCGCCGCAGCCATGGCAACCGCTATTTTTGCTTTCGCCTTGCTATTCATGGTCTCGCCTCCAATCATTGTTGATATTGCAATTGTCTTTTACTTGTGATTAGTATTCAAGATTTTTAACGATGCCATTTTATAAGTGATATTAGTATTTTCCCTTTTTGAGCGTTACAATCATTTTATTGAATTATTTATTTACTGTTGTGACCAGAGAGGAGGACTATGTGTATGAAACGCTCGGAAAATTTAGCTATAAAAGAATCTAAACGCCACCGTGACATGCTTGCTTTTATAAACTCTCGTAGCAAAGTTACCGTCAATGACCTAAGCCTCACCCTAGGCCTAAGTGTTCAAACCATTCGCCGTGAATTGCGCTACCTGGAACAACAAAATCTAGTAATTCGAACGAAAGGAGGGGCCATGGCAATTGATCCCTCCCCTCTCCATCATCAATTAAAGGGCAACGACTTGTCACTTAGCGCGTCGGCCATTACTTTAATCAATGACCATGACGTTATTGCTCTTGACTCTTCCTCCTTCTCTCGAGCACTAGCCCGTCAAATCCGACAAACCGGTATAAAGGCGACCGTATTAACAGCGAGTCTGGATGTGGCGAACGAATTAATTAATGCTTCAAACTGTCGTCTCGTCGTAACAGGCGGCATTTACCGAAGCACTTCACAGAGTCTAGAAGGCACCTTAACGCTACAAGCCATTAAATCTTTCCGTATAGAGAAAGCGTTCCTGACATGTGATGGTTTCACCCTTCAAGACGGCCCCACAGAATCTGACGACTATCAAGCGCAGTTCAAGTCTCTGTTAATGCAAAACGCCAGCCAAACCATTCTAGCTGTTCCAAGTCAGGTCATCGGAAAAAACTCCCTTATCCCACTATGTTCGCTTAGTGCGCTATCATGGATTATTCTTGTCGACCCTTTAGATATCCGGCAAATGGAAGCCCTTCAATCGTTAGGCATCAAAACACTTGTCGATCCCTTTGCTTATAGGAAGAAGAACAGTAGTTAAAAAACTAACCGCAGAATTTATAAAAAACATCTAAGCATTAGCACTGTCTAGAAGATGTCCTTGATTACGGTTAATTCATCACAATCTTGTCGAGGGAGCAAAAGATTATATACCTTCAGTATGTGGACACGCTCGAACATTCGACATCATCAGAAACTTCAGCCTCAACTCGACGATTGCGGGTCCTCCCGGACGCAGGGATTTCCCCTGGATGCAAAGAATAGGGGCCGCGATTACACAATCTGAGACATGTTTTTTGCGGCGCGTTCCTTGGTGGCTATGGCCGAGTCGATCCTCGTGGATTTTCTCGAAACATCTAGACCACCCATTATTACGTTTAGTTCGCATTATCTAGTCGATGCAATTCCAATTCGCGGACGTAGCTTGATTTCAATTCAGTTTTGAGGACTCTCTTAACGGCCCCTCGGCGGACCTGGTTGTCGGTATACCCACAACACCACAAAAGGGAGCACGGACAGGGTAAAGGAGGAGGTGCCCCACCACTTCAATTCGCTACAGTAACGAATACGTATTGGAAAATGTTGCAACATTGTTATCAATTGGTGATAGTGATAAATTTAATTTGTTTTACTATATTATCCAAGGACTGATCTGAGAATGGCAAAATGGGATACCGTTCCGGATGGCATTGTATTTGGTCCACATGAATCGATAGTGGATAGGGCTCGATTTGGAAAACAACGTTGTGTGTATTGGATAACTTCTCACCGCATTATTGTTTCAAGCGTCGGACACGGTCACCGAATGATGACTGCGCTTGTTCTAGCTGATTGTACTGGCGTCCGCGTAGAAGTACGCAAGAAATTTATGAAAAAAGAAAGCTGGATAACCCTGTTCAGCAAGAGTGGTTTGGTATGGGAAGACGAACTTACTGGCAAAGACAGCATACAAGCGGCTGCATGGTGCGCACGGGTAAGCAATTTGCTAGCGGACAGATCGAGTCACTAACTTTTAAATCGCCGCGATTATCGTTGCAGACACTGGTAGGGAGGTTAAAGCCCATCGCGAGGTCCGTCTCACCATTGATATAGTCCACGAAGCATCGTCTTGGTGAACTTCTCCCTTTGGTGATCCCCGGAAAAGAAAACCGTGCCTATCGACTCCCTGTCGGGGTTGTGCGCGTCATCTTGCCATTTAATGTCGTTAAATCCCTCGATGCGCGTCGTTGCTCCAGCAAGCGCCCTGGGTAATAGCGTGGGAGGCCATATTGCCGAACTCTGCCGGAAAAACTTTAAACGGTTCATGTGAATGATCAGAGCATCAACGACAAATCGGGCGTCCTCTTTGGTGGAGAAAAAGCCTCGGGTCTTGGCCGCTACCGTGGCGAGTGGGGCGTTGAAGAATTCACCACCATGAAATGGGCATCTATCCAAAAGACCCCCCGTTCCTTCCCCTTTTAAAGCGAATTGCCGTAGCCAATGGCCCTTGTAATCTGGGCCGTTGGCTTCACTCATTCAGGGAGAAGAAACTCATTGACTCCTCTGTACCAAGGGTCAATGGGGGAAAATGGCGTTTGTTCCGTAGTCTTCCTCTTACGTCATACAACTTACGGCCCCGGCCGCCCCGACGCTGTTTTCTACCGTATGCCAGCATTCTTGGTCACTCGAATCACAGCCAACATGGCGTCTCCCTTCGTGATGATTGGACATGACCCTTAAGCCGTCATCTCTTTGTATGGTCCTTCAGCCATTGTTCGAGCATATAGCTCACTTCTTGGGGTTTGGAGAGATTGGGAAAATGGGCGACATCACGCATTCGTATCAGCTTTGCATGCGGCAATTCTCTTGCTAAATAGACTGCCACTTCTTGTCCGAACCGCGTGTCGTATTCTCCCACGACAAGCATTGTGGGAATATCAAGGGCTTGCAGTGCATCCGTGTCGTTGATCTGCTCGTAGCGGGGAAGCGTTCTTCGGCGTTCTAGCATCTCTCGGTACATAAGTCGAAAGGCCGCGCGACTTTCTTTGCTTATACTCTCTTCTTTGCCGTTGATGCCAATAAGCCAGATGATCTCAGCGGCATTTACGAGTCTTGTCACGTCATGCGCTGCCAATGCCGCCTCATACTCCGCATAGATAGCGGAATCGGGGCCATCGATTTTGGGTTGAAATCCAAAGAGACCCGTTCCCAACAAAACCAGTGACGATACACGAGCCGGGTACCGTTTGCCCGCATGAATGGCGACAGCGCCTCCTAACGAAGATCCCACCAAAGTGGCTGTCTCCACTTCCAAATAGTTCAAAAGAGCAACCAGCGTGTCCGCGGGGTCATGGCGTTGAGAGCTCTGATCAGTTAGCCCATCTGCCCACAAATCATAGGTGATGCAACAATAATCATTGGACAACCGGTTCACTTGGATATTCCACTGCCGGTGGTCGGTCAATGCGGAATGCAGAAAAACCACCGCGGGACCGGAGCCATGGGCCGTGTAGCAAATGGCACCTTCAGACGTTACGAATTTGGGCATACCCAATGCCTCCTCTGCTCTTGATAAATATTTTTATTTTAATATCACACTGAGCCCTGGTTGCTCGCCACAGCTGCACCCTAACCAATTCACCACCTACGAATCCCACGGCAAAGACTCTGGCAGGAGTGCTGCCCTTTAGGCCGGAGGCGTTAACGCCTTATGTCTATGGGACTGCTTATGTCTCGCAATATGATATGATGATGGATAAATGGGCAACAAGGGGCGAGTTTCACGGGCAGGAAAACCATTTACGTACGACCCAATGACGAACCGTTATGGCAGCAAGCCGAACGTGAAGCCGGCACAGAGAGTCTCTCCACGGTTTTGAATGAAGCACTACGAAAACACCTTCAGGGGCGGCCCGCTGGGCCGGCCCATCTTTGGCTGGATCACGCCGAACGCCCAATGACTGTAGAGGTCGAGCCATTAGAGGGGGGATGGCAGATTCGCATCCCCCGTGCCGATGAACCCAAGCTCAGTCCGCGGTCCGATGTTATCAAAACCTTAAGACGCGTGATTGGATGGGATGACGAATTTAATCGCACCCTCGCAGCCTCTCCAAAAGAATCTATCTGGGTTTGGATTCCCGCATCTTCGGTCTCTGGCATCATGTGGCGGCCCCACACGCCCGCCACAGGTATAGACTACGTTGCGAAGGCCCGGGCTGCATGGCCTCTTCTTCGTGAACGGAGCCGCAATCAGTTGACAATGACCTACGGAGACTTAGGCCATGCCTTAGGCGGTCTACATCCTCTCCATGACGTACCTCAAGTGCTGGATGTCATTCAAGCGTGGTGTCATGAACACAAAATGCCAGACCTCACAGGGTTAGTTGTCAGTCAGCGTACCGGACTTCCCGGTCGCGACTATTGGCGACAAAATGGTTGGAGTGATTTATCCCCAGAAGAACAACACACGCAATGGCAAGCTAGTCTCAGAACACTAGCGGCAAACCCTGGGCCCGAAAAGCCGCCCTTCTAGATCCTATCATCCCTCAGGACAATTCCTCAGCGCGGTGACAATCGGCGCTTGAAAACTGCGGACTTTCGCAATGTCCGTTTACTTTCCCCTTGCTACGACACGAATGGCACCAGAGACCAATTGCTAAAGCATGTATCCTAGACCCTGGAGTAAGCCTGCTCATCATTGGAGGGACCCCATGAGCGCCAAAGAACATCCTTCCCAGTTGCAGGCGCAACACTATTGGCACACCACACACTCGATTGCTGTACCGCTTTGGGTCCTATTGTCTTTGAAGTCACTATCTTATTCTGATGCAGTAGTCACCCTTGCAAGAAGAGCGTGTCGCATAAGACCGAGACATGCCGCGCGCAGACCACCCCACCACACAGCCCCTCTCGTACATGCCTCATACACAGCCCAGCTCACCACGGACAAAAAATATTATGTTGAAACGATGTTTACCAGTTGACCGAATCTTTACATGATCATATTATACGTATGTAAGTCATTATTGATCCCTTGAAACGGAACCATTAACGACCAAGAACAGCGCCTAATCTAAAATTTGATGGCTAGCACAAGAGTTCTGACGGAAAGCCTTAAGCCAAACAAGGCATCAGGAAATAAAAACGCCGTGGCAAAACTGCTGCAGAAGCATCTGCCATCTTGACAGATGACTCCTAGCACCGAAAATAGGAGGGCATCATGCGAAAAAAGCGAGAGAAAGATCATGACAGCGTGTGGTCGGTGGACAACGAAAGGAACCCTGCCAAGCCCACGAGTTTTCTGAAGAAGTTAGCGCACGGCGCCTGGTTCATTGTCGTTCTCGTATGGCAACTCATCCGTCTTATTTTCCGAATCGTTTGGCGTATCCTCATTGTTTTATCGATTATCGCCACGTACGTTTTAGCTTTTGTCGCAATATTCTCCGTCACGTCCGAAGAGGCGGAAAAACAGATGAAGCGTTATTTATAGTTGGAAAACTCTTCGTTCTACCGGTGCAAGCACAAGAAATTTCGTAACGCAAGTTAGACCCATTTTAGAAACACAGCAGAAAACACCCTTGTCTTTCTGGTTTTTACACCATTTATTCCCTAGGAGGTAAGCATGATGGATTTTCTCACATTATGGACGTCTGATTCTGAACAGGAGTGGAAACAAGCCCTCAACCGCTATTGGAGCTTTGTCCAGCCCGCCAATTATGCGCTAGAACAAGACATGGATCACTTAGACCGCGCCGTGGTGCAGTCTCTCACTGCTGCCGACTTCTATGACTGGCTCTATAACAAATACTTTGTGTGGAAATACACGCAGAAAAACCGCTTAGCCACCACACGGCGTGCACTGGCCAAACGCCATCAAGATGCCGCGGGACTTAAGGAACTGGAAGAAATCCAGCACCAAATCTTTACCATCGATACGTACGCGCAACCCAGCCAAGCATTAGACAATGTCACCCGAATCGGGGGTCTGGGAACGGCCGGGGCGTCAGGATTGTTAGCGGTTCTATTTCCAGAACACTTCGGAACTGTCGACGTGTTCGTTGCCGAAAATCTCCTTCAAGTGCCTGCCTATGTTAATCAATTGCCAACAATAAAGCCTAATGGCACCATAAATATCACAAAAGACCAAGCCGTATGGATGGTCAAGGTATTTCGCCAAAAGGCCGACGAACTAAACGCCATGTTTCGGACAGATTTTTGGACCCCACGCCGTATTGATATGGTTTTGTGGGGTACGCGGTCTTAAGACCATCTCATGCCGAAATAAGCCAGGAGCTATGGCTTCTTTGCCCGAAATATCATAGCCCATGAAGTCGTCATAGGTTCCCTTCCCTTAGGTATGAGTAACTGTCCCATGATATATGGTCGGCAATCATATTGCTCTATGCATTGCCGACCATATAGTAGTCTCCGAACGATCTGAAGATGTTCGGTCATTTACGTCTCCCACATCTGAGTTTAAGACTTTGTCCAAAGAGAGCTGTTTGGCTGAGCAGGATTATTTGACTATCCCCTATCATGGAATCGTGAGCCCATGGATGATTGTTTCCAAGAGCGAGATGTGTGCATGGCCATTTTTCATGGCCATGATGCGATAATGGTGATGGTACTCGTGAACGGTCGTTGCCATGAGCGTTGACAATGTTTCAGGGGCAGGATAGACCACCAACGAAATCTTAGTCCCCTCCCAATTGGTCCATCCAGAAACTCCGCCCAATTTACCGCGGCCAAATGTGTCAGCAAGATCCATTGGAAAGACTTCGACACTTAACGTATGATCCAAAGGAAACCGTCTCTGAAGATTAAGAAGGGTGTCGCGCACCCGAGATTCAATCCCAATCCGGGCCATGTTGGCAAGCGTTCTCTCCCAGTCATCCACCGAAGCCTCGATCGTTAAGAGCCCGTTGCCTTAGAGATCATCTACCTCCTCTAAGCAGAGATCCGTCAGTCGGGCAAACAAGGCACGTCCTCCATTTGAGGGATCCGTTCGCAGTGCCTGTATGAATTGCGTCAGCTGTTTCCAACGCGGAATCATGATTAATTCGCTCATGTCATTCTCCATATTCCTCTACCAGTTCGTACCTTCAACTGAACGCCCTCATCATTTCTACGGTTCGAGCTTCATCACCACAGTGATGCTTCGACCGTCTAATGCTCACGAATCGGCCCATCTGGCGATCCCAAGTCTGTTAAAAACCTTGGAGTTACTGCGCCAGGAGACGTTCGGTCTCCTTGACAGTATGCGCGAGGAACGTGGGATTGGCCTCCCGCAACTCGCTAAGCGAGCCATATCCATAGGTCACCGCAACCGAATCAATACCATTATTGTGAGCGCCCACAATGTCATGAGCCCGGTCGCCTATCATCACGGCATCAGACATGCCGGGATAGCATTGCAGAGCCTGGGCGATAATTTCGGTCTTCCCCGATCGACTCCCGTCAAGATTGCTCCCAATGACCGTATCAAAGAATGCCCGCAACCCAAAATAGTCCAGAATTCGTTCAGCAAAGATACTCGGCTTAGATGTCGCAACCACCAAATGTCGCGACGTAACGCGCAGCGCTTCAAGTAGAGACGGAATGCCTTCATATACGTGATTTTCATAGAGTCCATAGCTCGAAAAATACTCCCGGTAATATGAGACGGCTTGCGACACGGCATGCGAATCTAGATGATACTGCTGGGAAAATGTCACATGTAAGGGCGGTCCGATAAATGCGGTTAAGGCGTCCGGACTTGGGGAATCGATTCCAAGTTTTTGGAGAGCATACTGTAGCGACTTGGTGATTCCGATCTTGGGGTCTGTTAAGGTGCCGTCCAAATCAAAGAGGATTACGCGATATACGGCCATAGAAGCCATCCCCATCCCTCCGCGCGTTCTATGTATTCGCAAGCATTCAACCGATTTTCTGTTGGCCCCCCACCCTACTGCAAGGTACGAAACGGTAAAAACAAATCTCTTTTCAGATAAGGAAATGCAGAAGCGAGTACTAATCTAGACCTGTGGCTAGACCACTAAGACGCGGGATTCCTATGAACCCACGCCCCTCTTTCCGAGTCATTTTTTCTCGGCAACGACGCGAAGACGCTGATAATCGATATACCATTGGCCACCACGATATAATACTGGGCGACACTGTTCAATTACCTGCTGAACTACCTTGTCTCGTGTTAGATGGTCAAGACCAGACAAAAAACTTTCGGCAAATCCAATTAGCCAATGCTCAATGCCCTTGTCACCATCGGGCATCGGAGTAGGACGCGCGAAATGAACTGCATAGGTTGTTTTAAAGCCTTGGTGTTCTAATAATGTGGTGTATTCGCCAATGCTCGGAAAGTACCAGGGATTTCTGTCTTGGGCATTAATGCCCAGATCCCCTATGGCCCGGTCTAACGCATCAATGACCGTCATCACGTTTCCTTTTCCCCCGAATTCCGCAACAAATCGCCCACCTGTGTCTAGTGCATCCCACACGCATTTGATAACCTTGGTAGGCTGCCTCATCCAGTGCAGGGCGGCATTTGAAAACACCGCATTCATAGGCCGTTCCACTTGAAAGGCTTCGGCATTGCCCACCCTAAAGGTCAACGCTGGGTACTTTTGGCGGGCCCGTTGAATCATGGATTCCGAAAGATCCATTCCGATCACAAATGCTCCCGCCGTGGCTATTTCCTGAGTCAACTCCCCAGTCCCACATCCTAAATCGAGGATATGTTCGCCTGGTTGAGGCTGCAATAACGCCACTACGCCTTTGCCGAACTCCGCTACGTAACCGAGCTTATCATCGTAATGGGTGGCATTCCACGTGTGTTCCATAGTGTTCAACTCCTTTTCTGCGTATTGTTTTGAACGACTCTTTAGCGTCGTCTATGGACTTACTTTGTCGAATGCGGTCCTTGCCCAATTACCCCTGTTTACCATATTTACGCGTGGCAGCTGTGTGGAACATGGGTAATATCTAGATGGTCTCCATGATTGTAAGAAGACTTTGGTAGCTGTCGACCTCATGATACTTGACTCCAGTGGTAGAAATTTCGTTGAACAGTTTCTTGGCACAGGCAATCTTTGCCTGCTCAATCGGCCGTAGTTCAAGGCTGTCTATCGTGCCTTTGGTCTCGGCAATAAAGAAAATATGCTTCACCGAGCCCTTTTTAAACGTAATCGCCCAGTCCGGGGAGTAATTGCCCACGGGTGTGGGAATGTAAAAACCCCGCGGCCCCTTCGGCAACTTGGCGTAGACCACCACCTCTTCGGCTACATCCAAATCCTTAACAAAACGCCGCTCAACACTTTCCGCTGCCGTCCCGTCCGTGAATACGTAATCTTGAATCGCGTGCCTTGCCTTAAATGCCCTTGCGTATTCGTTTGAAGCGCGACTCATTGTGAATATCTCCGGCGAATAGGGATCTTCCGCACTTGGGGAATACGTAATATGTTCCACAACCACTGAAGCTTTCTGACGGTTAATGACAGCGCAGACTCTCGCAATAAATTCTTCCGGGTTATCGCGGAATTGCCATAACTTTTGGGGGTTTAGGCCTTTAAGGATTGCCACAACCGTTCGCCGGGTAAGTGTCGTTCCTTCGGCGATCTTACCAACAAGGTCATATTCGACAGAACTTCCTGCTGCACGGTCGAGCTGTTTCGTTTCGGTACCCTCGACAGTGAACTCTGCGCCTTCTTGTCGACCTCTTGTACTGGTATAAGACAGGGTGCCGACATGCAGTTCGTTATTGACAGCAGCGATGGACTTTGCAATGAGTTCGTTGCTGTCAAATTCGACGGTATAGGCATATTTTTTGTTGATACGCTGCCACAGCTCGTGGAAGTTCTTCCAGTTCTCGTTCAATGGATTTTCTTTAATCTTGGTCTCGTGTCCGTTGTCCACCATATCCTTCAGCGCACTCGGATCAAAGATAGCCTGTATGAGCTGATGAATACCGTTAGTAAGTGGTGCCAGATCGGCACTCAAAGGGGTCGGGGTGCTGAGATCAACAGCATTGCGATATGTATCCGTGATTTCACCATTGTCATCTACATAGTCGTTGCGGACCAGGTAATGGTAAATAGCCCGAGCTTCAGCAGCTGTAACGACGTGAATTTCATCCCCAACCTGCACCATTTTATCCGTGAAGTATTCAATACTAGCCCTTGTGGGGCGCTCATAAAGGTCGGACTGAATTTCCTTTTGCAAATCCGCCACAAATTCGGCGTAGCTCTCGCTAGCAACAACCGTCAGCAGATTCACGGCGTGCACTAAACTTTCGCCGCAGACCTCCATGTCCTGTCGTTCACCCTTACTGTTCACGCAAAGACGCAACCCGCGTCCGACCTCCTGCCGCTTGGCTGTTGCGTTATCCGAATGCTTCAGCGCGCAGATCTGAAATACATTCGGGTTGTCCCACCCTTCGCGAAGTGCAGAGTGTGAAAAGATGAACCGGGTCGGCTCCTCAAAGGACAAGAGCCGCTCCTTATTTTTAAGAATAAGATCGTAGGCGGAAATATCATCCGAAAACTCGCTGCCGCGCTTGACGGGGCTATCCGTGACCCGTCCCTTTTTGTCGATAGAAAAGTACCCGCGATGGGTCGCGGAGGTTGCTATGCCACGCAAGTAGGCTTGATATGCTGCTGGGAAAAGTGCCATCCGTTCGTTTAGCGCGGCTGTATATTCCTCTTCGAACAGACGTCCGTATTCCCCAAGGATTTCCTCCCCATCGTCCCCGTATTGCCGGTACTTGGCCACTTCGTCGATGAAAAAGAGCGACAGGCACTTAATGCCCTGCGCAAACAGCGTTTCCTCCTTATCCAAATGAGACGCGATAGTTTCCCGAATTTGTATCCGACGTATATCGTTCTCGTTGACGTCGCCCGTGGCTTCTCCCGTGCGCAGGCTTTCTCCGTTGGTCAAGGTCACCCGGGCCCGAATCGGATCAATTTCGGCGATCGAGACACCCTTATATTCTTCCAAACCCTGTGATGCGGTGTACAGGCTGTCGCCTACATCCAGTAATCGCGTTTGACGCTGCGGCACGCCGCTCTTGCGACGGACCTCAAATTCCAGCCGGGCGCGTGGCGGTTTTCGCTTATCCAGCACAATTTCCGACAGATAGAGATAGCCGTTCGTTCCACTCAAATTCTTCAGTTCAAACCCCTTGACCTCGATTTTTTTGACCAGCTTTTTATGGAAAGCGTCTAGTGCATCAAGGACATAAATCAGGTTATGGGAGGTTTTGTGCGTTGCCGAATAATTCAAGGAAAACAATGGCGCAAAGTTCTTTTTCAGCGCATTTTGCGTCGCCACACCTCCCATTTTCTGCGGCTCGTCGAGAATGATAATGGGACGATTCGCCTTAATCACGTCAATGGGACGACGTGACCCAAACTCGTCGCGTTTACTGTAGATAATGCGGGCTGCGTCGTTGCCGCGTCGGCCTTCGATATTTTTGTCTTCGTTCATCGTGGCGTTGAACGCCTGGGTGTTAATAATCATGACGTTGATGCCGCTGTTCTGAGAAAACTCGTCCAACTGGTGCAGATTCGCGGAATTGTACACAAAGAACCGGGCCTTGAGGCCATAAAGCTCCATGAAGTGGTCCTGCGTCATCTCAAACGCCTGCTTGACTCCCTCACGAATCGCGATACTGGGCACGACCACGATGAACTTGCTCCACCCATAGGTTTTGTAGAGTTCGAACATTGTCTTGATGTAGACGTACGTTTTGCCGGTGCCTGTCTCCATCTCGATATCCAAAGACACTGTGCCCAAGCCAGCGACAAGCTCTGGCGACCTTTGGATATGGTTTGCCGTCTGCACGGCATGGATATTTTTTAGCAGCTGTTCTCTGGACAACTCCACGTCGGCATTGCGGTAGGCGGTTTCAAAGTCCGGATCGAATTCGTCCAGCGTGCCTTTTAGCTGGCCAACATCGCGGCGAAACTTGGACAGGCCATGATTTGACTGCCCAGCAAACACCTTCACCACGCTCTCAGCAGCTTCGGTCTGGAAGGGCTGTATCTTGAATTGAAACGGCATTTACAGCACCCTCCTGATGGTCGACGGACTGTAGGTAGCGAACACCTGCTCGATGTTCACCATGGCACTGTCGCTGACGAAAGTGGCGTCACGGAACACGGCGTAATAGGGATGTTTCTTCGCAATGTCCGTAATAAGGGCGGTATCCACCCGGCCAAAGCAGGCAATCAGATAGGTGTCATTGACATAAAACAACGGGCCGTCCTGGGTGATTTTTGCGGACAACGGAATACCGAGGTCCAGCATTGCCTGAAGCAGCAAGTCCTCATCGGTGCGGTCCGGCTTGATGTTGTCGATCAGGCCATCAGGGTTAACTTTAATCTGCATGATTTCCTCTGGCCTGTAGTACACGTCTTTCATATTGGAACTGTCGAGCTTCAGCACGCGAAAACCAATATCAAGGTTTAGCGCGGTCGGTCCCGCCTCCTCCTTGATCTTGCGACCTGCCCGACGAATGCGTTCTTTGCCGATTTCGCAGATGTTTTTATATCCCGCCCTGAACGCCTCGCTCTTGTCATTGCAAGCTTCGGGAATTTGTACCATGATAAACTTGCGCTTGCCGCCGTCTTCGGCGTTGAGTTGCAAGACCGCGTGAGCCGTTGTGGCAGAACCGGAGAAGAAGTCGAGGACTAAATCGTCTTTACCGGTAGCGATTTTCAAGAGATTATATATCAACTTTGAAGGTTTCGGATGCGTGAAGAGTTTTCCTTGGCCGAACAGGGCACGGATTTCCTCTGTGGCATCCGCATTCATGCCGTGGCTATCCCACCATGATTCAGCACGAATTTTTCCATTAAGCCTTTCGGCGGCGAAAATTTTTTGAACCGGGCGGGTTGTTCCTGTTTTTCCAAAAATAATACGGCCATCCGCAATTCGGCGTTGCACCTCAACTTCATTGAATACCCAATATCGCCCTTCCGGAGGATTGAAAGTCTGCCCCGTTGAAGGATTAGTAATCGGGAAATGCGGACCTTTGTGATTAGCCGATAAATCCATTGTTGTCCATGCTCCGCGCGGGTCATTATCGGGGTTTGAATAAGTCTTAGCAATGAACTCTTCGGTAATCTCGTATCCAATTTCACCGATATCATCAACGTGTTTAGCATAGGCGATAATGTAATCATGGACGGGTGGAATCATCCCCATATTATTTCCATTGGTTTTCTTTTTCCAGAGGATGGTTCCTACAAAATTATTTTCGCCAAAAACTTCATCGCAGAGTTTACGTAAGTTATACCCTTCACTATCGTCAATACTGATAAAAATTACTCCATCACCGCTTAGTAAGTCCCTTGCCACACGCAAGCGCGGATACATCATATTCAACCAGTCGCTATGGAAACGTCCATTGCTATCGAGGTTTGGCGTGAGGCGATTACCCTGCTCGTCGTACTGCCCATCACGACGTAGAAAGTCGCCCGACTCCTCCGAAAAATTATCCTCGTAAATGAAGTCATTTCCTGTGTTGTACGGCGGATCGATATATATCATTTTCACGCGGTTAAGGTAGGTTTCGCGGAGCAGTTTCAGCACGTCGAGATTGTCCCCCTCTATGTAGAGGTTTTCGGTGGTGTCAAAGTCCACGCTCTCTTCACGACAGGGCCGCAACGTGGCGGCAATGGGCTGATTGGCCAGCAGTATGCTCTTACGCTTGTCCGGCCATGTAAACTGATAGCGCTCTTCCTTGCCGGATACGACGTGCACATTGATCTCCTGGGCCAGCACGTCGGCATCGACGGCTCGGACCACCGCCCCGTTTTCATCAATCGTCTCCGTCACGGCGTTGGGGAACAGTTGTGCCAGCTTCGCGAAATTTTCGTCCGTGATGGACGGCGTGTGCATGGGGAGTCGGTCGGGTTTATTCATGGGTCTGTCCTCCTAATTCTCTTTTCAACCGCTTTATTTCTTCGGCATATTCCCACTTCCGGCGGGATTGTTGTTCCGCCCGCGCTTTTCTTTCGAGCGCAGCAATTTGGTTGGATAGTTTTTCGCGGCGGTCATTCTCCGCGAGGATCGCATCAAGGTCTTGTCCGCTCGCCAGGTCAATCTGCGCGATTTGGGCAACAACGTGGTCCCATGCCTCTCCTAGGTCAAGGCCACTCAACTTTAGTTGCCATGCGTCTATCGGCTTGTCGTCCGACACCAGAACCTTTGCCGTGCGGTACACGGCCAGTCGTGCATGATCCCTATATTGCAGGACAAAGACCAATCGCTGGGCAATGAATTGCGCGAGGAGCGCAATGTTCTTCGTGTCGCAATCGGGGGTTTTTAGCGTCACGGCAACCACATAGACCGCCGACACCTCCTTGCTTGCCGCAAGATTGACCGTCTGCGGCGAGATTTCCGCGACAATTGCTAGGCGACTAATCTGCTCATCAAACCGTTTGCGGTCAGCGGCCGGTGGCTTGAACTTCTCAAACAACGCCTTTTTCGCCAGCGGTTTGTTAATCGCCGTCGTGCTGGGTAAGCCTAACATCTTGCGATCTCACCTCACCGTCACAAAACATACCAACTCGAAATCATCCAATCCCTCGATCGTATGGGCCGCCAACGATATCGGCTGACCCGAGAGGAAGCTGTCCAGGGTATCCTCCTCATTCAAATCCACGATGGACTTCACCCCCACGTAGAGCAAGTCGGAATAGCGCCGCATATCGCGTCCATCTTGCGTTTCCGCGTTAAACTCGTCACACAGTGCACGATCGGGCTCAGGCTGACCTCGACATAGCTGACGGAACACATCAAGCAGTTTTTTCGGCTGCAAGTGGTCGATATATACGGTGGATCCATCGCCAACATAGACCATATAAAAGGGGTGCAACTGATTCTTGTTCTTCGCGTTGATGTGCGCATTGCGGTTTTTCAAGATAAAAATTGTCCCTGGGGGTGCGTCGGCGTGGCCCTTCACCACCGCATGAAGCCCGAAGGGAACTTTGTCTAAATTGCCGTGATGCTTGACGTACTCGAGCAAGTCCAGCCGAAATTCGTTCAATCCCAAATCCATAATCGAAATCCCGGACTGCATATCCTCGATGTCGACCACGTCATTTTGGAGCTTTTCAAGCTGCGCCATACGATATTCCAAGTCACCCCGCTCCTCCGGATCGATGGGGTTATCGTCGCCCGTCGCCGTCATGACCGAGGCCTTCATTCGGGTTTCCACGCGTCCTTTGAGTTCCAAATACTTATCCAAGGCAATGTTTGGCCAAAAATTTACCAGTTGGATTGTTTCATTGCGGCTGCCAATCCGGTCAATCCGCCCGAATCGTTGAATAATACGGACCGGATTCCAGTGAATGTCATAATTGATACAGAAGTCCGCATCTTGCAGATTCTGCCCTTCCGAGATGCAGTCCGTCGCAATCAAAATATCGATGTGATCCGGGGTGTAGGGCATGAGCACGCCCTTATCCTTCGATAGCGGAGAAAACAACGTCAGAATGGTGTTCATATCGACGTGCTTCAGCTTAACCGTCGTCTTGCCATCGGTGGTCCCGGTGACGATCGCGGAATCCAGCTCAAACCGTTCTTTGGCGAACGGTGCAACATGGTGATACAGGTACTCGGCCGTATCCGAAAACGCTGTGAAGAGCAATATCTTTTTGTTGCCCCGATTAAACGGCTGCTGCACCTTGTCTGCAATCAGCTGCAGGAGCGTTTGCAACTTCGTATCGTGTGCCGGTGTGATGTCTTTGACCATCAGGGCCAGCAACTCCAGGATTTCGGAATCCGCGACCAGCTTCTCGCGCCACGATACGTAGTCCATATCATTGAGGTCGATGTCCAGCTTCTTTCCCTCGGTTGGAAATACGCTGGTATTGAGATCATCGTCATCAAAGTCGCCGGGGTCATACTCGCGCGTATGAATCGTCCGGTTCATACCTGTTTGAAAGGCATCGATGGCCGCAATTGTACCATCAATCAGGCTTTTCACGCGTTGCAGCGTAATATTGAATGATGCGATAGAGCTTTCGAGTCGTTTCAACAGGTTAATGCACATTAAACGCCGTATCCCATTTTCGCGTCCCGCACGGTCGATATTCACACTAGGGTCGATGTATTTGGCACGTCGGCTCTCCAACAAAAAGTCGGTTGGCACATACACGGCGAGATTTAAGAGCATTAGCTGCTCGTAAATCTCATCGTAGTCGATTGCGGATGAAAGATCCGTCAGCTTCGGACGCAGAGAGATGGGAGGCCTTCGCTCGGGAAATTGTCCGATTTCCTCGGTATTATAGTATTTTTCAATGTGCTTCCGAGACCGTGCGATGGTCACACTATCCAACACGGTAAAGAAGTCAAAATCCAAGGCACGTAGGAGGCTTTCGGTCGTGCGCTCTTGGGGATCCAGTTTGCTCCACCGATTAAAAGCGGTTTGGGCATTGCGGAAAATCACATCAATAGGTTTGGTCGTGTCAAGTTTGTCGTTAATCAGTGCTGGAGTGCCTTCGTAGGCCAGTTCTAGCTGGTGGCGTAGATCGGAGAACCCGTTATTCACAGGGGTAGCGGAAAGCATCAACACTTTGGTCTTGACGCCTTGTCGAATCACCTTGTTCATTAACTGCAGGTACCGGTTTTCCCGCTTGTCGTCGCCGCGCCCGGAATAGTCCCCACCGTTACGAAAATTGTGGCTTTCATCGATCACGACCAGATCGTAATTGCTCCAGTTCAGCTTGGACAGATCGACTCCGCCGGAGGACCCGTGCTCGCGCGAGAGATCGGTATGATACAGCACATCATACCGCATGCGGTCGGAGGCAATGGGGTTATTGCGATAGTTTTCTTTGAACGTGCGCCAGTTGTCTCCCAGCTTTTTCGGACAGAGGACCAGCACGGTACGATTGCGCAATTCATAATACTTGATGACGGCGAGGGCGGTAAATGTTTTACCCAACCCCACGCTGTCGGCAAGAATACAGCCGTTATACTTTTCCAGTTTATTGATGATCGCCAGCGCCGCATCCTTTTGAAACGTATATAACTTGTTCCAGATCTTCGTGTCCTTAAAGCCAGTCGCTTCATTGGGTAAGACATCCTCACTGATATCGGAAAGAAATTCGTTGAAAATATTGTAGACGGCCACAAAGTAAATGAACTCCGGTGCGTTCTCATTGTACGCCGCCGTGATGCCATCGATGACCTGCTCGGTGACGTCCTGCAACAAATCCTTATTATGCCAAATCTGCTCAAACATTGTCACATATTGCTCCGAAAGGGGGGCATCAATGCGGTTGACAAGATTCATGATATTATTGCCCCGTTCACTCCCTAAATCCGAGGTCGTAAACCCATTGAGCGGGGTGTACGCAATGGTTTCATCGGGTTTCACCACGGTCAAAAACCCGCCCATCGTGCCACCGGTTACATTGGAGCGAAACTGCACCTTTTTGCGAATCCATGTGGCGCACTCGCGGGCAATGGCCTTCTGCGTCAGTTCGTTGCGCAACTTGACCTCGAACTCGGTTCCGTAAAGGGAGCGCTCCCGATCGAGTCGGGGAATATAAAACTCCCGTTTTTCCTTAGGCGCCTTCTCTTGGAGAAAGGTGGGTGAAGTAAAAATGAACCGCAACGTATCAATTCCGTCAAGCTGTTTTTTCAGCGTTTGGTATGCGTAAATCGAAAAACAGGCCGCCGCTATCGATAGTTTGTCGCCCTTTGTAATGGTGGCCACCAAATCGTCCTTAACGGTTTGATTCACATTGTCAAGAATTTGCATAGATGCTTCCCCTCATATACGTCGATACACGTTATTTTACACTCCTGCACTTACCCGGAAATATCTTGCAGCGTTTCATGATAAAACGTTACCATAGATTTCAAATTCCCAACCTTTGTCATATATTCGGGGATGCGTTGGTCAATTCCTGCTGCATTGAGACAACAATGATATTTTAATCGAATATCATGCAAGCTTTTTTGGCGGGTTGCAATGAGTCCACCATCTTCGCAAAAATTATACCAGTGGTTCCTGTGTTCCACTCACTACTCTTCATTCCAGCACTTCCGGGATAACAGCGCGCTCTGCCCATGCACTTACTTAACGCTGTATAGCTTGACAATCCAACTCACGTCGAAGCAGGGCTCCACTAAAACACCTCCCGTTCGCACGAAATTTTGTTCTGCTCGATGATTCGACAGATAAAACCACATATAAACATCCACAGGAGATACCGGATCATCTATTCCTCCCCATAATTTTCCAGTTAAGGGGTTTCATGGTGACGGTTCGCGTAATGGCTGTTTCCGTAAAGACGCTGAGGGGGATGTGGAGCGCATCCAGGATCCCGAAGGGTCGCGTGGAAATTTTCGGAGTGGTCACGGTACGGGTGCCTGTCACGTCACGCGTGACCCGCAGACTGGCCAAATCGCACCAGTTCGGCCGGGGTATAGTGGATGTGGGGACAAGATGCCATGGGTGCGGCGTGGTGGCCATCCAGTGATCTAGGCCGCGTTGTGTATCCGCCTCACACGCAAACTGTATATGGCCAAATAGAAATGGCTCTTCCACACTTTTGGTGTAAGCCTTTCCGTTTATCCAACCATGGCGAATTTTGTCACGCAGCGCCCGTCACGTAATGGTGCTCGTCTGTGGTCATCTCGCTGCCGCCGCATTCGGCGACGGGTCCTAGAGCGACCGTAAAAAAGGCTAGGCTGAACCAACCATGTGGCCTGACGCATGCGGAGGCTCTTAGCCGGCATGGGTGTGGAGCGTGCGTTGGCGTAGGAGGAAATCCCCCGGCCCCCCATACAAGATCCGTTTCAATCGCTTAATTTTGTTGTTAAATCCTTCCACCATCCCTTGGCTTCAAAAGCTACGAACGCCGGCGAGTACGGCCACCTCATCGTCACTGACGCCTTTGGCAAAGCTGACGAGTTCCGGAATGCCACTCAGCCGGAAGAGTTGCAGGATACCCAAAGGCAACTCACTTTGCAAGTCGGTAGGAAGCCGAGCTTTTACGTCACTTGACGGGACGTGATCGCACTTTCATAACCCCTTACGCGCCGCAAAGGGGTATCCTATTTACAAAACTTCGTATAAAATCTTACGGTTGGAATTCACCGATATTCACCAGCACCCCCACAGTAGCTTACCGAGGTACTCGACGCTATGACGAATCCTAAGGTCGTCTGATCGCCCGATGCATCCAAAATTCTGGCCGACGATTCCTTTGTTTCCCTTTTCAGTAGCTATGGTTCCGATGATCGTCCGAATGGCACAACGTTGCGCCCCATAATTGAGGGAAGTCCGGATACTCAGAACACCTCGGCCTTTATAGTAAATAATCGGATAACATGGTTTGGGCTTGTAAAGCAAAATTGGGAACCGTTTTTTGAAGTGATGTTAGGATTCCGGAAACTGAATTCATTGGACTATGTCTGTTTGATGCGAGGTCCTTAAGAGCGTAAAAAAACTCCTGTGGGGCAAGCTCCAATTGATAGCACAAAAAATCGTCCGGATGCTGCACGTCCGTGTCACAGAATCCGGCGGGCACACGGAAATCTTTAAGGTTAGCGGTAACCAATACATCAGCCCTGCTAGCAATAGCTGCAGCTAGCACATGTCGGTCTTTCTTATCATTCGGCATCGCGGGAATCGCATGTACATAATAACTGCGATCTACCATGGCATCGGGGAACGCATCGGTCATGATATCGAGCAAATATTTCACACCAGCCTCTACTTTGGCAGTATCTCCCTTCGCTTTTTTGATATAGGTCCGTTGCAACTCATCCAAAACATCCGGGCTCCACCGGATTTGACAGATGCCGACTTCCGCAATGGTCAAAATGACATCGCGGAGATTCGTAGGAAATAGGACGCATGCGTCGAGAAACGCAACGAAAGCCATATTTATGGCTCCCGTTCGTCGAAATCATCCGACTCGTATAACCCTAAAGACTCCGACACCCGCACCATTTCATTGACATTGGCTTTACGTAGACTGTCCCGTGTGCTCTTGAAGTCCAAAAGATCACCCAACCGTACCCGGCGGTGAGATCCCACGAGGTGATAGCGTATCTTCCCCTCTTCCAACAAACGAATCAAATACGGACGGGAGACTTGCAGCAAATCCGCAGCCTGCTGTGTCGTCAGCTCCTGTTCGTAATGCAGAATGGACACAGAATTGCCCTTAGCTAGTTGTCTCGCTGCCTCCATTAAAACGCGCACCAGCGGAGTAGGAAGCTTTACCTCAACATGCTGATCATCCACCAAGACATAGTTCGTATTCGGATGTGCAACTAAGTCGCCAGCCACTCGCTTAATGATTTCGAGATCTTGCTCGTCTGGCCCAATTAATATTTGATCAGCCAAAAGGATCCCTCCTCTCCGCGAATTAGTCTACTCGTTCTCAATCACATTATACGAATTAAACGAAATAACCGCAAAAGGCTTTTGGGGAACCGAGGCACAATATCTTCGGTAATCCTTGTGTTGACTAATGTCATCCATCCCAAATGGAGTCTCTGCAGAAGACCTTATCTGCCCTTTTATCTGACATTCTCATCATGAGGGGATTACTTGGCTAAACGAATAAACGACGAAACGTCACTAATGCGCATTAAGGGCCCTTAAACGCTCAGCAGTAATTCGACCATATTGTGAACAATACAGCGGATTATTCTGAGGCACAAACTAGACCGCATCGCCCGCGATGCACAGTGTTTCTCGCCCGCGAGGATAAAAGACCATTAAAAAAATGGAAACCAAAGCAATAAAAAAACTTGCGGTGAACGGGTTTGAGATGGTGCCCCAGCAGGATTCGAACATGGATTAGAAGAACCGTAATCAGGTGTCTAAGGCGATACTTTGATGCGCTACAAACCTTATATATTGCCGGCTCTAGGGTTTCACAGGATCGACGCCGTCGCTCCCAAACACCCGTCTCAAATCCCATTAGACCATTCTCTTCCGTCGCCAGGGGCCTTACACGGCGAACGACTTTTTGGATTTATCGCCTTTCCCGAGCTCTATGCGGGCCTTAAGGAACAGAGCTTCCCAAACGCAAATCCCGGTTAGTTATTATCCTAGCTAAACACGAGGCCTCAAAAGTCGGTCATAAAACAGCCTCTAATTAGGTTAATTCTTTTGGATATGGGTAGCCATATCCAGAGCCGATAAGTATCCGCCGCTTAAATTGGAATTCCATGGTCCCGTACTCGATGTCAGAAATGTCAAAGCGTTATGATCCCAACTGACCTGCATGTTTACAATCTGTTCACTCAAGTTCGCCACTACCCATCCCTGTGTACTAGGCACCGGAAGACTAGTGGTTTGCAGATAAGTGTTGATGTGTTGAGCCACTCTTACGCCTTCTGTAACTTGAGACGAAGGATACTCGATGGACAAATGCCGGAAACCGCATACAGCAAATGTGAACACAGGTGGCGTTGTCATTCCCCGTTTCGGTCCCATCAATTCACCCATTCCACCGAAACCTCCGCAATCCGCAGAGTCACATAACTGTGGTCCTCCATTGGTGATAATGAGGTTTTGAGTGAGTGGGGTAGACAAAAACGCGTTTGTCCTTGGAAATATTTGATGTATTCATTTTCTATCTCATGGCATTTTGGCCCGGTTTGTTCTGACATGACTCGGAAGAGCCATTCCATCTTGACGAAAACGATTTTTCTTGTTCAAGACTAATTATTGTATAAGTAATTATTTAATAACAACTAATAATAAGCGAGGCCTTATGGCGTTAACAGAAGCTGAATCGGAAGTGTTCCTCATCCAGCCCAAGGCGTTACACGACAAAGTCAAATGGAAACAGAGATCCGAGGCGCCGTTCCTCTACAGAGCAGATGCACGAGTGCTTCTCACGGAATCGGGTGATGTTCGACCCTTGGACCTTGTGTTACCATACAACGATAAGGCAAAAACGTTTACATTTATATTGAGGTACGGAAAGAGTGAAAATATTCGACGGCTGGACTTTAATAAACCACACAGGAATCCAGGCGCAAATTCCCGAACAAAAATCGATAAACTACACAAGCACAAATGGACAGATGCATACCAAGATCAATGGGCCTATGAACCAGGAGATATTGAAGACCCATCGGACGTGCAGAAGTCGCTGGGGAATTTTCTTCATGAATGTCACATTGACTATGAATCTAAACAATTGGGTAACTTGACAGTGCAAGGCAGGTGGGTCTGAAGTGACATGCAGTGTGATCGATCAAGTGGTAAGTTCAATGCCATGGTTGTTCACTTGCCACTACGAGGAACCTATAAATAAATATGTCATGGAAACTCCGTTTCTATTACCCGACGGAGATGTTTTAACGTTCTTTTTCGACCCTGAGTCAGGCAGACTGTCTGATTTGGGGGAAACGGTACATCGGTTCGTAGCCCTGGGGATTTCACTGGAGGCAAACAAAGCTTGGGTTCAGAAATCCCTTATCGACCCGGAGGTTCATTTCGAATACGGCGAGCTATTTATTGAAAAACTCCACCGGCCTGCGGCACTTGCTGGGTTGATTAATACTGCGATTAGACTCGCAGACCTTGAGCTAGTCAAGACACAACGCCGCCCAAAGACATTTCCCGAAGATGTCAAGGCCTACCTGTCGACGTTGCCGATAAAATATTTTTCAAAACACAGGATAATGATACGAGATGCGCAGTTAACGTTTGACTTCTATGTCGAGTCTCCGCGTCGAGCGTATATAGAGACGGTACATGCACACCCCAAATTCGAATGTGTTAGGAAAGTGGACCATCGTCAAGAAAAATGATGCGAACACCTTACTTATTACAGTTATTCGCCCTGGCCTGCACCTACCAGCTGTTTTCTATGAACAACTCGACGATATATCTGTCATGGTCCCTTAGGAGTACCGCACAAGGCTAGCAGGCATCCTTATATCCTAGGATTGAATTTTACGGGTCGATACGCCTTTCACCACCATTTCCATCAGGGTCAGGACGAGGGTTTTTCCCTGCCGCTGATACCACTCAAAGAGTGTAGGGCCGAACTTCCCGTCCCGCGTCCGCGGGACTTCCAACGTCAACGTCCCGACGCGCGTTGAGCTGCCGGTTCCGTGAACCATTGTGTGATCCTCCTAAGATTTGTGGGTTTCGTCGCTTTCAAATCTACCAAGGAAATGCAATGGCTTGGCATAGAGAACCTTGCCTTCTCTTAAAATATTTTCGACAAATGGATCAGTCCACTTCAGACGTTCCTGGAGATCAGCAGGATCCCGGACAATCAGATCAACGGCATTAGTTCGACTTACGAGAGCGTTTGTCTGCTTATATTATAATCGGTGATCAATCGGCAACGCGGAAGTGGGATCGTTACCACTATCGAAGTTATCTATTGTCGGCCGCGGATCCCTCGAGTTCTACATTATCAGACCGCATCCGAGTCTGAATACCCGATCCGGTTAGAGTCTCAGTGTCTGGTGTCCGACATACATCCACTGAACACGTGTGCCAAAGCAAAAACATCATGCAGCGACGTTCAAAGCCCAAGCGTTGCCGGAGATGCTAGCTAAAGGAAGAGAAGCCGGTCGTTCAGATTGCGGCTGAACACCAGATACATCCCAGTCAACTCCAACGGTGGAACCGTCAAACCCTAGAACTTCTGATCCACATGGCCGTAGAACGCCTCCAAACAAACACTATTGGGTCACATTCCAAATATTCGCCTCATCTGGCGCCCTTACGGTAATTTCGCCCCCGTTATCGCCACAGTGGATTCCTATCAGCTATAGTAAGATCAGCACAATTTAAACTAAAAACAACAGCGGAGGGTCCCATGCGCACGGATACGGATATCTTCGACATCGGCCGCTTTGGGTGGCCACCTGACCTACAGCTCTATGCGGACTTATCGGCCACCACGTGGCTGAATGATCCTAGCCTATGGTCAGGCGGAGACCATCGTTTCATCGGAAAACTTATCCCGCGCGGCTATGCTCGCTATGTGCGATTGAATCATCCAGCATGGAAGAATCCCGGTCCGAGCGTGGAGCGGCTCACGTGGGATCAGCACGAACGACGGCTGATCCCCGTATCATGGGCCACCGTCGCCCAGTGGTCGAATCAGGACCTTGACGAGGCCTTGAGATTCGAAGACCTATTGCCCCCAAAAGCGAGACCCCAGGATCCGCCCTTCGACGAGGAACCACACTGGCACTTGTCGCCCGTGGTCCTGGAAAAGCTCATTCCTGTGCTGCGCCGCTTGACCACGACCCCAGAGCATATCTGGATGGGATTTTGCGACACCACCGGGGAATGGAACGCGAATCAGTGCGGGTGGGCGGAGGTCCATGACGACCGTACACGCCCCGACATTGACGAGCGGCGGCGATTACGCCAGCAATTTTGCCAGGAGATTGCCCGGTTGCCACGGTGGGCACCGCCGGGCTGGGCCCCCAGTGGCCGCACCTATTGGTTAGCCTCTGGCCCCATCGAGGCCGTGTATGATGTTGCACGCGGTATTTATTCAGTGACACCCTTCCTCTGGTGGCCTGAAGACCACGCCTGGTGTGTCTTCCGCGAGATCGATTTCGACTTTTCCTTAGTAGCCACGACCGACGACGGTTATGAACGGATCATGAGACTGTCCGGCGTGGAGGCGTACGAGGCCGAGGTGTGGTAGCAGGCCGGGGATCTCAAACGGAAGAGATAGTACCTTGCGGATTAACGCCGGCTGGGACAAACAACCTCTGCATAGGCCCTCAAACACCGTTTCCCACGGGGCGGATCGTAGTATAGCATCCCGGCGCTGGGACGGCTAAACACAACCGTCCGACATCTTCAGTGGCACCCCGCGAGACTCTCGCCCCCGGTCGTCCTCCGGGACGTTACCCGTTAGGAAGATGGCCTTGTGTCAAAGCCCACGGACACGCGAAATTCGTAGCAATGTCAAACAAGTGGAAGCGGTGTCATGCTTCAGAAGGGGAGGATTGTTGATGTCCGTCGTCGCCCTAAGGGGGCGGCTGACGCCGTCCTCGCACACTCGCCGCGTGGAATCCCCTGATGGTCCGACGGGGACTCCACGCGCAGATGGCCGCGATGGTGAACCGGTAGCAAGGTACGTGCGCATGCAATTGGGCTCGACGACAACCGCCTGCTCGGCAGCCTCAGCGGGAACCGGCGGCGACACCGTATGGTCCCCGTCGACGGTGCCTGTGGCTGCACCCAGCTCTTCATAGTTCGCCCCCACGTTCCCGTGATGCGCCCAAAATAGGCTTCGAGCCTTTGCACGCTGGTCGTGGGATGAGGTACGGAGGTTCCATCGTGAAGTAAAACAGATGGCATTCTGATCGTTCTGGTCACAAATCACGTTCGTGAAGGTCGACAGTCAAAACGGTATCCGCGACAATTCCGGTTAGGGGCTTCCCTGCCCCGTCGCTAATCTCATTATCACCGCGTCATGCCCACACACTCCGCTTGCGACGGGCCGTGTGGGCATTTTGCCGCGAAGTCATGCCAACCGCCTTAACCAATGACCGGGCCTACGATGGCAGCCATTGGCCAACCCCTGCCAAAATGAATTAGTACCAACACTTGAGGCGGGCGAAGTAAGAGTTCACTCTCTCTTGACTGGTGGAGGACGTTTTATATCCATAGATACGATGGCCACCGGACGCCCCGTCAAATTCCTCTTCAGGGCTATTCCTCATCGGGCTCGAAGAATGCCTCCTTGTCCCTATTAGCCCACTCATCCCAATATGGCCACCGTCGTGCTCGCTAGGGCTAAGTTTCTTTGTCGCGATATCGTGCGTGTTGGCAACAGCTTTTTGCTTGTCCTTAACTGGCATAAGCGACCGCCATTCTAGAGCCGATTTTGATTGTTGGTTGAATCATGACTGCGTGGTAGCCGTATTTATCCACTTGAGCAGTCACGGCGTCGCTAAGTTGTAGAGTCGGACTCAAGGAATCCCACGCCATGAACCGCTCATCGAATGTTGACGAATGGCCGCCTAAGTTGAATTCTCCACGTCAGCGCGACGACCATATATGAGGAGGTATCGCTTCTCGAATGCCCGTTACTTAATGAGGGCTTTCCATGTGGGTAATTGCTCTTCACGAGTTTCTTTTGGACAAAACAAGGAGGTTCCCGTTTCCAGAGCAACGTCCTTGTGAAGGCCGCTTCGCAATTTGCGCATTCCTTCCATAACTTTGTAAAAGCACAGAAACTGGTAAAAGGGGTTCACTGTCGATCCCCCTTCCCGATACAAAGCATAAATAGGCCACATACTGCGCGTGACGGCTTTGTTGGTGGGCCAAGGCTTGATTCCGGCGGAAATCAACATGCGGACCCATACGCTGCTAGTGGAGATGTGACTGAGGGTGGTGCCCACGAGGTTCAATCCTTGGATTTCCGCCGCTTCACGACTATCTGCTGAAACAGAACATTGCAACTTAGCCAATCGACTCTGTTCGTTAGCCACAACCCTTACATGGTTAGAACCGTGGGAAGACATCACCTTAAACCCAGTCATGCCCTCTAGCTGTAGGATATATGAGTTTCCTACTGCGTCATGGATACGTGGAGAATATCATCAAAATAAGACATTCCGGGTGCCAGCAGAACAATATCCATGTCATAGCTACCGGGGCTACCGATCAAGTCATCCTGTTGGCCCTTCCCCCATTGGGGAATCATTGAGAACGTTTCCTACTCCAGGATGTTCGGGATGAATGTCGTTGAATTAGTGCTCATCATCCATCATTCTCCAAAATATATTCCTGCTGTCCATTTGCAACTACCATACGCATCCATTTTACCGAAAATCCTGATAGGCCGCTATCCGACCCGAATGTGCATGATGCAGAACATTAAGGATCGAAGGAATTGGGCCTACGGGTTTCATTCGGCAGAATTGCTCCATGTTGGCACATCGGGGACCGAAAATCCCGCGTTCACGCGTCCATTTCGTCACTACGATAGTCTGGGGCTGGCGCCATCACCGCTCTCCCCCAACGGATCGTCTCCCATCGGCTCTGGGTGACGCTGCGGTGAACGGCCTGGCGGAACACAAACACAAAAAACCTGCAATCGCTTGCGGTGTCTCAAATTTTTGTGGTGTCCCCGGCAGGATTCGAACCTGCGATACGAGATTAGAAGAATCACGCTCAGGTGTCTACCATGTCATTCCGATGCGCTGGAATCCTTGAGCATCAAAGGATTTGGGGTGGCTGAGTGTCCACGGTGCCGCTCCCAAACACCCATCCATTCCATCTCTTCCTGATGACGCGCCCCAACCGGTTAAATACCTTCCAGTCCGGCACCACCGGGTCAGGGCAAGACTTAAGCATCAGCTCCCACGCCTTCCGTCCATCTGGTAGGTCATGGGATCGCTACCCCACGTCCATTTGAACAAATTCGCGCGCCGTCATGATGTGCGGCGTCGTAATGCCTGCTTCCAGAAAATCCTTGTCTCCGGTAATGAGTATGTCCACATGCGCGGCAACGGCAGCGCGAAGAATAGGACGATCCGAAGCGTCGCGCACGAGGACTTCGTCGGCAATTCCGCCAACGGGTGTCTGAACGACCTCCACAACCGTCAAGACCAACGCCAAAAAACGTTCCAAGGCCGGAATCTTGTGCGGAAACTTACGATTAAACACCCGCCGCAGTTCGTCAATGTTTTGGTCAGTTATGAATCCATAATTGGGATGAGTAACCGCTTTTACGTAGGCTTGATACGGAACCCCGGACGGAATTAGCGAGGCTGAAAGAAGAATGTTGGTATCAATCAACACCTTCACAGTCAATCGGTTTCCTTTCGCACCACTTTTACCAGATCCATGACCGCGTCGTCCGAACCTAAGCCGACTTTCTCAGCCTCTCCAACCATGTCCTGTTGCAGCATTTTCATCGCATAAACGGCCGAATTCATCAGAATGACGCGATCATCCTCACAGATGAGCGTTACCCGGTCGCCTGTCGACAACCGTAACTGGGATCGAATATCTTTCGGGAGTGTGATCTGTCCCTTGGCCATCACTTTAGCATTATCAATGATGGGCACTGCCATGTCTTCGCCACCTTTCTGCCCAACAAGAAACCATCCCTACTTTCCCTACCATTATGATAAGCGATTTGCACGGAAAAATATACCCCGTTGCCAGCCCGTACTCTTTCCCGCATCAATCTATCTTAGACTCCGCATGTCAGCCCGAGGAGTTTTAGGGATTTAAATATCCCGAATCTTTCGCAAAGGAGGCGGGTCCGGCCATCACGGAATACTGTCGCATGGACACCTCATTTACCGAAAATCCTGCTAGGCCGCTATCCGGCCCGAATGTGGATGATGCAGAATCTTAAGGATCGAAGGAATTGGCCCACGGGTTTCATGCGGCAGAGTGCTCCATGTTGGCGCACCGGGGACCGAAAATTCCGCGTTCACGCGTCCATTACGTCGCTACGATAGTCTGGGGTCTGGCGCCATCACCGTTCTCCCCTGATGGATCGTCTAGTACGTCTCTTGGGTTGAACCGCATCCATCGGCTCTGGGCGCCGCGGTGAACGGCCGGGCAAAACACAAACACAACAAAAAGCCCGCAATCGCTTGCGGTGAAATGGATTTAGGATGGTGTCCCCGGCAGGATTCGAACCTGCGACGCCGGGATTAGAAGTCCCGCGCTCTATCCACTGAGCTACGGGGACGCTCTGGGTGGTGGCGTACTCCTTGACAATAAAAATGGTCGGGGCGACAGGATTCGAACCTGCGACCCCTTGCTCCCAAAGCAAGTGCGCTACCAAGCTGCGCTACGCCCCGACATAAAGCATTTAATAATATACCATAGGGATAAAGGGCCGTCAATGACGCCGTTAAGACCGGCGTAAGCTTATAAAAATAGACGCCGCAATAAATATAAACAACACCAAGCCAGACAACTGGGCTAAACCCACATGCGACAAGATAAAGGCAATGAGCAACGAGCCCAATCCTAAAACGGCCAGCAGGGGGTCTTCCACAAAGAGTCCATAGACTTTTTTCACCCACTTCATGCGGATGCCTGCCCCCTTGCCTTAAGCATTTTCACATACCAGCCACTCATGGCTAAATATCCCGAAATCAAGACTAACAACGTCGCTTCCGACAACGGCCAATGCACGCCTAAGGCAGCCCCGGCCCAAAACGTTCCAAAACTGGTCAACATCACACCGACGACAAATTTCAGCGTGTTTTCGGGAACCCGAGACAAGGGCGCACGCAGTGCAAGGCCAAGCGCTAATACCGCCACCAGCCCAATAGCCGATCCTAAAATCGCGCTGCCAAATGCATGAGCTCCCGATCCCATGGTCAAAATAATGACGACCACTTCCAAGCCCTCGAGCAACACGCCATTAAAGGCCGTGGCTTGTGCTTCGAACGCGGCATTGCCACTGGCCTCTAATTTTTTTACTTGCCGGGCATAGGCTTCTGCTTCGTTATGCAGTGCCTTAAGGCCAGCATAACGCAAGATCGCTTTGCGAATCCACTTCAGACCGAATAACAAGAGTAAAATACCGACAACCCCTTGCAGTACATGCAAGGGAACCACGCGCAAGATGCCCTCACCTAAGATCAGCACCAAGAGCGCCAAGGTGAGGACCGCATAAAACACCCCACGCATGGCAGGGCGCACCCCAAACACCGCAGCCGCTAACACAATGGAGAGCGCCTCTACGAATTCCACAGATGATGCTAAAAATGCCGCTAGCAAGACATAAAGATTCACAAGCTCCCTCCATTCTTCGGGTCTTCGCACGATGTTGCCTTCATTCTATCGTCGTTCAGCGTCTAGGAAAGCACGTCCCACGAAAAATTCAGGGAACCTTCAGCATCATACGTCAACCAACCGAAACTCGGCGGGGACTGCACCGGCCGAAATCCTGCACCCGGATTCACAATCCACGTCTCTGATGTGTGATAGGACTCCCGTTTGTGGCTGTGGCCAAAGACTAAAACCTGTAGAGTAAACTGGTGAGCCAAGCGCTGTAAAGCCGCCAATCGCTGCGAAGCAGGCCATTGGTGGCCATGAATGACCCCGAAACGCACGCCATGGGATTGCCAAAACGTTGCCCATGGAGCGTGGACGTCATGGTCATTGTTGCCTTGAGCCCCGTAATAGGGCACCCCCATTTTCTGTGCCAACCATAAGCCATCGCGGTAAAAATCGCCGGCACAGATCAGGCCATCCACGTCAGATAAATTCACAAGTTGGTTAGCCCATTTCGCTATCCGGCCATGCGTATCGCTGATGACCACATAGCGCATTATAACGCCATGACCTGCTGAATCACCGGAATAATACCTTGCACTGCCATAGCGCGGTGCGAAACCCGGTCTTTATATTCCTGGGGCCACTGTGCAAACGATGTTTCGCCATCAATGCTGAAAATGGGATCCATGCCAAAACCCTGTTGACCCCGCGGCCAGGTGAGAATCCGCCCTTCGACCACGCCTTCTGAGAAAAACACGAGACCATCGGGTGATGCTAAACACAAGACGGCACGCATGCGTGCCGTGCGTAACGCCCACGGCACCTCCAACAAACGCAGGAGAATCTCTCGGTTGTTTTCCCAGCTGTTGGTACTGACAAAACGCGCCGAATGAATGCCTGGCAATCCCCCTAACGCGTCGACTTCGACCCCGGAATCGTCGGCCAGCGCCCAGCGTCCTGTACGAGACGCGACCGCCTGGGCTTTTAATTGCGCATTGGCCCGGTAACTATCCCCGGTTTCTTCAATGATTTCCTTTTCGCCATAGTCATCCAGCACCAAAGGGAGATCGACACTAGCAAAGAGGCGGCGGAACTCTTCGAGTTTGCCACGATTGTGGCTGGCCAAAATAATGGGGTGTTCATGAAAATTAGCCAATCAACAACGCTCCTTCTGGCAACGCTTGCCGTTCCAGCGCCACCAGTTCATCAATACCGGGCTCCACAAAATCCAACAGCAAGTCCAATTGTTGGCGACTGAATAACCCGTGCTCGGCGGTGCCTTGAATTTCAATCAGCTGGTGCTGACTAGTCATCACCACATTCATATCCACGCCAATCTGTACATCTTCGTGATAGTCCAGATCTAAATAGACTTCGCCCATCGATAGTCCCACGCTAATCGCCGCGATCCAATCTTTCAGCGGCTTCCCGGTAAATGGCGTCGCCTTATGTATTTTCAATAGCGCCTGGGTCAGCGCCATAAAACCCGCGGTAATAGCCGCAGTCCGCGTGCCCCCATCAGCTTGAATCACATCACAATCGAGAAGAATACTCTTTTCTCCCATCGCCTTGAGATTCACCGCGGCCCGCAATGAGCGCCCAATTAATCGCTGAATTTCCACCGTCCGCCCTTGTTGTTTGCCGCGTGTGGCTTCCCGAAAGGTGCGATCATTGGTCGCCCGCGGCAACATCCCATATTCCGCGGAAATCCAGCCTTGGCCCGTGCCCCGAACAAAGGGGGGTACACGGTCCTCCACCGTCGCCGTCACCAGGACGCGCGTGTGTCCGGCCGTAATTAAACACGAACCTTCTGCCCACTCATTAAAACCCATTTGCAATTCGACCGGCCGAATCGCATCATTACTGCGTCCATCGCGGCGCTGAATGGCCACCATCTCCTTTCGAAAAAAAACTCCCACCCAGGAAGGCGGGAGAAAACTTGGTGGAGGCGGGGACGTACTGCCCGTCCCGTCCGAAGATACGTCATGTTAGACCCCTACGAGCGTAGCCGTGGAATTGATCTCATTTGACAAGATCGCCACAGCGCGGTCGTTGCCAAACCAGTCCTAGTTTCCCATGGCATATCGGACACTATACCAGGTATCCTGCATTTTTTACGCCAAAAGTCGCCGGGCAGGAACCAGAGGCTTTGGCGTTAGCTGGGATTTAGGCAGCTAAAGCGTAGTTTTCTTCGTTGTTCTTGGCACTTAATGGTTTCCTGCTTTTTAACGAGGCTCAGGCCCTCGGCTCGCGTTCCAACATCCCGTTCATCCCCGTCGAATCTAGTTCGCCCCCATACAATACACCGCACAGGCTAAAAATGCTGTTTCATCGCCCGCTCGATACGGCGGCTAGCCTCTTTGGCGGCTATGGTTTGCCGCTTGTCATAACTCTTTTTACCGCGCGCTACCGCTAAGGCCAATTTAGCCCGTCCATGAACATCAAAATACATCCGCAATGGCACCAGCGTCATGCCCTCTTGCTTCACCCGCGCGGCCAGTTCCCGCAACTGCTTCCGGTGCACCAGCAATTTGCGGCTGCGGTACGGATCATGATTGTAGCGATTGCCATATTCATAAGGAGCAATATGACAATTGAACAGGTACAGCTCCCCTTTATCAAACCGCGCAAAGCTATCGCGCAAATTCACACGCCCAGCCCGCAACGACTTGACTTCCGTACCCACCAACACTAAACCGGCCTCGACGACTTCGTCAATGAAATAATCATGACGCGCCTTGCGATTTTCCGCAATCGGCTTCTCGCTTCTGGCCATGTGTGTCGTCCTCCCCGGCGATGTGCTGTTCAATTATATGATCATTTCGCCAGGATTTCAATTCGATCGGCTGGGAGTCAGCGCGCCACTTGTTGATGATGTACAAGATTAGGAGCCGTGAATTTCACGGTGCATAAAGTGTCCGAGGGTAATATGCCCATAGTCGAACCGCGGCCCGCAGGCACAATACCCGTCCACGCATTTTGATTCAGCACCAAAGCCGGTCGCGGCCCACGGCCCACAATCACCACCGTTTGCCCATTTTGGCCACACCACCAAATATGCGAGCCCTCTTGCAAACGAGTCCATGTCACCTCTTCTTGCTGCCAGAACAGCCGTCCCTCAATCCATAACGGGGCCGAACCGAACGTGCTCCACACAATACGGGTCTTGTTAAACGCCAGCGCAATATGGGCTTGAAACGGAGTCATAGCGCGTTTCGGATTGCCGATGTACCAGTTTCGCCATAGCCGCATATTTTTCACCTCTACCAGCAATAACGCCGGACAGGGCAAAAGGTTTCATGGATGATAAGAAACGCATGAATTTTTTATGAGAAAACTGCGCCATTTTTCACAGCGGTCGTCCAAAGCCTTCTCGTCTTCCGCCGGTCTTCAATACCTAAACCCAAAGGGCTAAACTTTTTGGCGACGTTTTGCTGGCATCCGTGCTTCACCTTCTTGAACCAAACGAAAGTCAATCCGCTTCATGGGAATATCCACCCGCACCACTTCGGCGGTCACCGGCTGCCCAAGTTGATATTCACGCCCTGTTCGCTGGCCTTTCAGGCGATAGTGGACCGGGTCATGTACCCAGTAGTCCGGCGGAAGATCTTCCATCCGCACTAGTCCCTCAATCAAATTGGGCAGTTCCACAAACACGCCAAAATTAGTCACGCCCGAAATCACCGCATCATACCGTTCTCCGAGCTTGTCCGCCATATATTGGGCCTCTTTTAAGGCGACCGAATCGCGTTCCGCCTCCATCGCGGCCCGTTCTCGCTGGGATGCGATTTCCCCAATTTCCGCCACTTTCGCCTTCCAACGCGCCAAGGTGTCTCCCGTCGCTCTCTTCTCCATCCATCCTGTGAGAATGCGGTGAACCCATAAGTCGGGATAGCGGCGAATCGGCGAGGTGAAGTGCGTGTATTCGTCGGTGGCCAAGCCGAAGTGGCCCGTGTTTTCGGGTTGATAGCGAGCTTGCTTCATCGTTCTCAACAAAGCACTATTGACCACCCGCTCCTCTGGCTTGCCTTTGACGCGCGCGATAAGGTCTTGCAAATGCTTGGGCGTCACTTTTTCTGGTAAGCGGTAGCCTAAAGCGCCGATCATTTCCCGAAATTGCTCCATGCGGTCCCCTGGCTCTTCATGAATTCGAAATAGACCCGGCAATTTGTGCTCCAAGAGCGTATGCGCGACCGTCTCATTGGCCAACAGCATAAATTCCTCGATCAATGTCTCAGCCAGCCCTCGCTCCCTAGGCACGATATCCACAGGAAATCCATTCACATCGAGCACCACTTTGGATTCTGGCAAATCAAAATCAACAGCGCCCCGCGCTTGCCGCAATTCCCGCAACAGATGGCGCACATGGACGGCTGTCTCTAAAAAGGGACGCAGATGTTCGACATCGTCTTGCTTTCCTGCCAAAATCGCGTTGACGCCTTCATACGTTAACCGGTGGCGCGAGCGAATAACGGAGCGGTGAAATTCCGCATGCACCCGCCGCCCCATCCGGTCTAGGCGAATAATTGCAGAGACGCACAAGCGCAGCACCCCAGGATTAAGACTGGCGATGCCGTTGGACAGGCGTTCGGGCAACATCGGAATGACCCGGTCCACCAAATAAACACTGGTTCCCCGCTGCATGGCTTCCAAATCCAGCGGGGATCCTTCTTTTACGTAATAACTGACGTCGGCGATATGGACCCCCACTTCAAAACCCCCGTCGTCTAAAGCCCGCACTGAAATCGCGTCATCCAAATCTTTAGAGTCCGCCCCGTCTATCGTGACAATCAGCTCATCGGTCAGGTCTAGCCGTCCTACCCAATCCGATTCTTGCACGCTATCTGGCAGACGATTAGCCTCCTCTAGCACCGGACGGGGAAATTCGAGCGGTAAATGATGCTCTAATGCCACCACCGACACATCCACCCCGGGCTGCAATGGACTGCCCAGTGTGCGCGTAACCTCGCCCCTGACCGGTCGTCTGGGATCTAAAGGCCACTCGGTAATCGTCGCCTGCACCATATCGCCCGGCCGCGCCTTATGGCCGCTCGGTAGCGTGACGTCCACCACGGGCTTGCGGGCATCATCCGGGATCACCCGCCATCCTAGGCGATTGCGCTCAAGCCGTCCCGTCACTTCGTGAGTGGCTCGCGACAACACGTTCATGACACGGCCTTCTAACCCATTGGGCGTGTCATGGTACCAAATCAACACGTCATCATCATGGCGGGCACCAAAAAACCAGCGTTCGGGAACAAACACATCGTCGCCCGGAAATTCGGTATTCATAACAAAACCAAAGCCGCGCGGATTGATACGCAAGTGGCCGTGGCGCGTGCGAATGGTCATACGGCCCTCATCGTCACGCACTAACCACCCCTCGCGGCGATATTGCCCATATAACTTGAAAAGACCTTTACCAGGACTCCTTGCAATATTCAATTTTTTTAACAACTGATCCTCAGGCAAGGGCGGCCGGTCGGCCAACAACGCAAAAATTCGTTCTGGCAACCTTTTTAATCGGTCATGATATGCCGACTCTTTGCCTGGCATCTTTCGTACTCCCGCCGCCTTGTTCTTTTTCCCCAATCGTCCACCTCCTGTCTCCCGTGTTTGTCCATTTCTCTCTTCTGGTCTCATTAAGGATTTTGCCCATAGGGCTTTTTTCCATAACGCCTAAGACTCACACCGCCATTTCCCTATTCCACAACAGGGGAAAGCCTCAAAACCAGGCTTTCCCCTCCCAAGATCTCCCGATCCCCAGCGTGATCCGGCTTTCCACGAAAAGGAGAAGGCCGCAAGAGGCTCATGATATGCCTGTTGCAGCCCTGAGATCAGCGCCAAAAGTGGGCTAAAAGCAGTGTCACAATCCCCAGCGCAATGGCCAAGTACAATGAAACTTTTTCTAGCAGCTGGTCGACCCCTTGCTTCTTGCCGCCATATCCCGCAGGTCCGCCGCCACCTCCGCCAAATGCTCCCGAAATGCCAGCGCTATATCCTGTTTGCAAGATAATGGCCGCAATCACGCCCACGGACAATACAATTTCGAGCACGACCAATGTGACAATCACCAGTATTCGACCCCGTTCTTTTGCAAGGTTGATTTGAGCTAAGCCGTCTTACAAGTCAGTCCATTATAGCATAAAAAAGCCTAATGCCCGTATTAAAGGCATTAGGCGTGAGATTCCGCCACGCTATTCTTCAAGCGCGACTCCCCTCGTTTCTTTTCCTAAAATCAAGACCGCTAAGGCGGCGACGATCAAAGCAACGGTAAATAGACCAAAGACAGCTGGCAGACCAAATTTCATAGCCAGCAACAGTCCTACTACAAAGGGCCCGACGATACCGCCAATACGGCCAATTCCCATAGCCCATCCGGACCCCGTTCCCCGTATCATCGTTGGGTATTGCTCCACGGTATAAGCATACGTGACACCCCACGCCCCGAGATTGAAGAACGAGAGCATGGATCCAAATAACAAGATTTGCGCCGTGCCGTGGCCATGCCCAAAGAGATAGGCGGAAACGGCCGAAAGCAGAATATATACCACCAAAACGGGCTTGCGGCCAATACGGTCCACTAAAAGACCGGCTGAAAAATATCCGGGCAATTGCACGATGGTCACAATCAACGTGTATTTCAACGAATTGACGAGGGAATATCCGTGTGTCACCAACACCGAGGGCAACCACAAAAACATCCCGTAATACGCAAAGTTCATGGCCGTCCACAAGATCCAAAGCATGATCGTTTTCGGGCTTTGCCCGCCTCGAAACAAGTCGGATACCCGCGTTTTGGTGACACGGCTAGGCGCGCTCAACGTGGTCGCCGCCACTTCATGCCCTGCTGCCACACTCATCACTTCCGCAGCCTCTTTCACATGGCCCGTACGCAGCAAATACCGGGGACTTTCCGGGATATTGCGGCGCAAATACAAAATATACAAAGCGGGCAACATGCCCACCAAGAACCCGCTGCGCCATCCGTATTGCGGAATCAACAAATACGCCACCAGTGCCGCCACCAACCAGCCCACAGCCCAGAAGCTTTCGAGCAGCACAATGCCGCGGCCTCGGTCCTTTCTAGGCAAAAACTCCGTTACCATAGTGCTAGTGACCGGCAACTCCCCGCCTAAGCCCAATCCGACAATGAAACGAAACACAATCAGCATCCATAACGCGACCGACGCAGCCGACAAGCCCGTCGCCAAACTGTAGATCGCTAGGGTCAACATAAAAATCTTGCGTCGACCCAGACGGTCCGCCACTGTTCCGGCCAACGCCGCCCCAATCGCCATGCCCACCAAACTTATCGACCCCACCACGCCGATCATCAGACTGTTAAGCCGCCATGCACCAATCAATGCGGCCAATACAAACGAAATGATGCCGACATCCATGGAATCAAATAATGTGCCCAAACCCGCCACCGTGATGAGGCGGTAGTGAAACCGCGTCATCTTCAAATTATCTAAGTGCTCTTCTGCCTGCATAATTTTTAGCCCTCCTTCGGCGATACTGCATGATACAAAACCGCCGAAAGGAATGTTCCAGGGGCATTTTGGCAGCGAAAGCAAAAAATCCCGGGCCATAGCCCGGGGCAGGAATTTTCTTGTTAAGCCGTGCGCTGGCGGCGCCGTGTCAGCCATGTCAACAATTGGCTCACGCTATGTGCCATCAAATCCACGCCACGCTCTTGAAAAAGTCCGTACGCCATGGGACCGGGAGATCCATTCAGCATGCCGCAAAATAAGCACGGCGGATCATCTAAAGAACGCTCCGCCTCGTAGCGCGAAGCCGCCTGCCAGTCATCTAGATTGTCCCCCACATAAATCATCAACCGCGGCGACAGCGCACGCGCAATATTGACCAAGCCTTGCGGATCGGGTTTGTGAACTCCCCTATCCTCCGTCATCATGGCCTCTGGTGTCCAAATGCCTTCAAGTCCGGACGCGCGCATCGCCATCTGGGCCTCGCCAAAATTCCGCCCCGTATAAAGTCCGTATCTAAAAGGCGCCCTCAACAATTCCTCGCGAGAAATCAGGGCATGCTCTTGGTGCATAAGCCCTTGGCCCTTCACCGTTTCGTTCGGTACGCCAAAGACCTCAAGCATTTCATCCCCGGCATAATACTCCATCGCCAATTGCGAAATCCGCTTGCGGTCCCAACGCTGCAAGATGTCCTCAAAGTCCTTTTCATCGACCAGCCCTTGCAAGGCGCGGCTCAATCCCTCAAGCCCCCCGCCTTGTTGTGCCACGGCCCGGGACAGACTTAAAAAGCTCGGATCCACGTGACGCAACCCTGCGATTTCCCGGCTCCCAGCCATAACCGCCTTGACCAAGAACACGAGCACCAGACCTTGAGACAGTGCCCAATCGCTGTTAAAGCCGCCTGCTGCTTTAAAATAGGCAGTTTCATCAGGCGTGACGGCCAGCTCATCGCCCACAAAGCCTTGCTCGTGCAAATAGGCGGTGACGGTTTGACAAATCACGACGGGGTAACTGCCATGGACGTTAATCAACACCCCATCCATGTCAAACACGATGACATCCGCGACTTCCGCCTGCATGGCGGCACGATTGGTCGCGAACACACCGTCACCAACTTGAGCCAGCTCGAGATTCATCGCCGAAAGGCCTCCCATCCCGCATAGGTCAACGCTGAATCGGACTGCTCAATCGTCAACAAACGATTGTATTTGGCAATGCGTTCACCCCGTGCCGGCGCCCCGGTTTTGATTTGTCCACCATTCACGCCAACCGCCAAATCCGCAATCATCGTATCTTCGGTCTCTCCTGATCGGTGCGACACCACCGCATTCCACCCGGCACTGCGTGCAAGACGAATAGCCTCGAGCGTTTCGGTCACCGTGCCAATCTGATTGGGCTTAATTAAGACGGCATTGGCACTCGCCTCATCAATGCCGCGGGCAATGCGCTCGGGATTGGTCACAAATAAATCGTCCCCCACCAATTGGATCCGGTCGCCTAAACGGTCCGTCAGGAGCTGCCAGTGGTCCCAATCGTCCTCCGACAATCCATCTTCTATGGAAATAATCGGGTAATCCCGCACCAAAAGCTGATAGTAATCAATGAGCTGCATCCCCGTGAGCAATTGGCCTTCAAATTGATAGCCATCATCTTTTTTCAATTCCGTGGCCGCAACATCTAAGGCCAACACCATATCCTCGCCTGGTTTCACATGGGCTTTCTCCATGGCTTCCACGAGGAGATCAAGCGCCTCCCGGTTGGATTCCAAGTCGGGTGCAAATCCCCCTTCATCCCCAACCGCCGTCCGCAATCCCTTGGCTTGGAGCAAAGACTTCAAAGCTTGATAGGTTTCTTGGGCCATTTGCATCGCTTCGCGGAATGTCGAGGCACCAACCGGAACCAACATAAACTCCTGAATATCCACATTGTTATCGGCATGAGCGCCACCATTCAACACATTGAGCAGCGGCACCGGCAATAATGCCGCATTGAGTCCACCAAGGTAGCGATACAAGGGCTGGCGCCGACTGTGGGCTCCCGCCGCGGCCACCGCTAAGGACACAGAAAGAATCGCATTGGCCCCTAAACGCGCCTTTTGCGGATCGCCGTCCATTTCAATCATGCGCTGGTCGATCGCGACTTGGTCAGTGGCCGACATCCCTTTCAACGCGGGAGCAATAATGGTATTCACATGGTCAATGGCCTTTAATACGCCCTTGCCACCATAACGCGCCTTGTCATGGTCCCGTAGCTCAACCGCTTCGTGCGCGCCCGTCGACGCTCCTGATGGGACCCGCGACACCACGGCCGATCCGTCCGCTAACTCCAGCTGGACCGCCAGCGTAGGATTGCCGCGCGAATCCAAAATTTCCATTGCATGAATACTACGGATGGCATCATCCATCATCGTGACTCCGACCCCTTTGCCTGCATTTTCACGACCATCAACAGTGCAGCCACGTCTTGGCAATGCAGCGGCTGCCCGCCTCTCAACACGTTAGAATGCCCACCTGCCCTCAACACCACTCCCGAAAGCTGGACGGAGCTACTCTTCGCAACACGGTCCGTGTCGATTCGTCCGTTCAACCATATCACGATTAGCACCTTTCAACAAAAAATACGGGCCGGTTCGTTGAAGAAAAGTTTCTGGACGTCCCCCAATACATCACAAGACTCCGCTCTTAGAAGACAAAAAGGGAACGGGCGGCCCATTGTCGCCGCCCGTTCTTGTCGATTACCCAGTCGTTTGTGAAAACGCCCCACAAAATCGACCCTTCTTTCTCGCGTCAGCAGCTGTTCCGGGCCATTGCCAGAAACTCTTCCACTTGCAATGATGCCCCGCCGACTAGAGCTCCGTCAATATCCTTCTCGCCCATAAACGGTCGAATATTTTTTGCGTTGACACTGCCCCCATACAATACGGGCACGTTTTCCCCTGACCCTGGCGCCATACGGTCCAACACCTCACGAATAGCGGCGGCCACATGGTTAGCTTGCCCGGGCTCGGGAACTTCGCCCGTCCCAATCGCCCAAACGGGTTCATAGGCCACGATCAAGGTTTGCATCATCTTGTCATCCACGTACGGCGCTAGAGCCTGCAATTGCCGCTCCACCACAGACAACGTACTGCCTTGACGATATTCTTGAGCGGACTCTCCAACACAGAGAATGGGCCGTAGACGCGATTGATATGCTTGCGCCACCTTCTGGCCAATCACATCATCCGTTTCGTGGAACACTTGCCGCCGTTCGGAATGGCCGATGATGACAAACTGGGCGCCCGCTTCGCGCAGAAGATAGCCTGACACAGCCCCCGTCAAAGCGCCTTCGCGTCCTAAGTCCAAGTTCTGGGCCCCGACCCCTACCGGTGTACCCGCAAACTCGCGGGCCAACGGCCAAAGTCCCGGCAACGTCGGGCAGACCACCAAAGTCGGAGGTTGGTCCCCCGCTTCAGAGAGACGCCGAATCAAGTGGCGGCCAAACGCCCGTCCTTCTTCGACGGTTTTATGCATTTTCCAGTTCGCGATGAGAAACTGTTCCCGCGTAGATGTCCCCCCCTTTCTCTCATGCCTCTGCAGGCTGGCGCAGGGCCTGAATGCCAGGCAGTTCCTCCCCTTCTAAGTAGCGCAAAGTTGCGCCTCCGCCTGTCGAAATGTGAGTCATCTTGTCCTTGACGCCCGCCTTGCTAACAGCCGCCACGGAATCACCGCCTCCGACAACTACGGAGACATTTAGGGCAGCTAAGGCCTGGGCCACCTGAATCGTGCCCTGTGCAAAGGCTTCAAATTCAAAAACCCCCATAGGCCCATTCCACAACACGGTTTGAGCTGGCTGAAGCGCCGCGATAATGGTTTCGACGGTTCTTGGTCCAATGTCTAGCGCCATCTCATCCGCGTGAATATCCGTCACCAGCGCGGCTCGGTAGGGCGTATCCGCACGGAACTCCTTGGCAACCAAGACGTCTTTGGGCAGCACCACCGTCACGCCCTTAGCCTGAGCTTGTTCCAACAGCCGTGTCGCTTCGGGAATGACGCCCTCTTCCACCAATGACGCCCCCATGGAGTATCCTTGTGCCGCCAAAAACGTGTTCGCCATTCCGCCGCCGATAATAATGCCGTCCACCAGCTCCAAGAGACGGCTCAGCAATTTGACTTTGTCTGACACTTTGGCCCCGCCAATAATCGCCCAATAAGGACGCGTGGGATGGGCCAACACGCGGTCCAGATGATCGAGTTCCTCGGCCATCAACTCCCCCGCATATGCGGGAAGATATTTCGGCACCCCTACAATGGAGGCATGCTGCCGATGCGACGTACCAAAAGCATCGTTGACATAAAGGTCGGCAAAGGAGGCCAAGCGCCTTGCCAGTTCCGGATCATTGGCTGTTTCGCCTGGGTCAAACCGCAAGTTCTCGAGCACGAGTAATTCTCCCGGCTGCAGGGCTTCTACGGCTTGGACGGCTTCATCACTTCGCGCCTCACCCGTAAGCTTCACGGGATACGTCCGCAGTTTTTGCAAATAGGCTACGACAGGCGCCAAACTGTCTTTGGCGGAGGGACCTTTGGGTCGGCCTCTATGGCTTACGGCAATCACCCGAGCCCCTTGTTCCACTAACGCATCCAACGTGGGAAGCGATCCTTGAATCCGGCTGTCGTCCGTAATTTCGCCGGTTGCCGCATCAATGGGCACATTAAAGTCGACGCGCACTAACACACGCTTTCCATAAACGGGTCCAATATCGGTAATTCGGCGAAAAGGCGTCGTCATGCGGACACGCCCTTTTCTGCAACCATTTGGCACAAGTCTGCAAGCCGGTTCGCGTAACCCCATTCATTGTCGTACCACGCCAAAACCTTGACCATGTGATCGCCCATTGTCATGGTTTCCCGACTGTCGAAAATACTGGAGTGCGGATTGCCCTTGAAGTCGGAGGAGACCAAAGGCGCGTCGCAATACTCCAAAATGCCGCGCAACTCGCTCGCCGCCGCTTCCTTAAACGCCTCATTGACCGCCTCTTTGGATAGAGGTTTGGTGGTGTTGACCGTCAAGTCGACAATGGACACTACAGGCGTTGGGACCCGCAAGGACATGCCGTTGAGTTTACCTTTCAACTGCGGTAAGACCAAATGCAAAGCTCTCGCCGCTCCCGTGCTGCTGGGAATAATATTCATAGCGGCTGCTCGTGCCCGTCTTAAATCGCTGTGGGGCAAATCGAGAAGCCGCTGGTCGTTCGTATAAGAATGCACGGTAGTCATGAGCCCGTTCTCAATGCCAAACGTTTCATCCAGCACTTTGGCGACGGGTGCTAGGCAGTTGGTCGTGCACGAAGCATTGGAGATAATTTGATGACGGGCGGGGTCATACGTCTTCTCGTTGACGCCCAACACAATGGTCGCATCTTCATGGGACGCCGGTGCGGAAATAATGACCTTCTTGGCGCCGCCACCCTCGATGTGGGCCCGAGCTTTGTTGGCATCGGTGAACAACCCGGTCGATTCAATGACAATATCAACTCCCTCATCACGCCAAGGAATCGACGCCGGATCGCGTTGCGCAAAGACTTTAATGGCGCGGCCGTTGACCACCAGATCTGATCCTTCAGCCCGCACATCCGCATTAAAAATGCCATAGTTGGAATCATATTTCAGCAGATGGGCAATCGTTGCCGCATCGGTTAAGTCATTTATCGCAACAATCTCAAATACATCCTGTTTTTGCGCAATTCGGAAAAACCTCCGACCAATGCTCCCAAATCCATTGATGCCCACTCTTATCATGGTATACCCTCCCAAGTATTGTGATAAAGCGACGCTCGTGAATATTGTAACGAAAAGAGCCGCGAACTGCACCTATTCGGACGCGAAATGAATAGAGTTTTGCCAATTTTGTGGACTGACAGGGGTGAACGGTCAGTCATTCAACTCTTTTCGCTGGCCAGTGACCATATAAATCACCCATTCGCCAAGATTCGTCGCGTGGTCGGCCACGCGTTCGATGTAATTCGCCACAAACAGCAGATACGTGCCTTGGGCCACCGTATCCGGCCGCATCCGCATGATCTCCAAGAGCTCGCGAAATACACTGGCATAGAGATGGTCGACATCATCATCTAATCGAATCATCGTCATGGCTTCTTCAATACTGCGGTGAATATAGGCATTAAGCGCTAAGCGCACCATAGAACTTGCCAATCGCGCCATTTCTGGAATGTCCACGAGCGGTTTAATTAACGGCTCTTGATTGAGCCGCACAGTTACCTTGGCGATATCTGAGGCATGGTCTGCCATCCGCTCCAAGTCGGTGATGATTTTAAGAGCCGTGGACACGACCCGCAGATCGCTGGCTAAGGGCTGCTGCAGCGCCAAAAGCGTAAGGCAACGGCGCTCAATATCCATTTCCATGGCGTCCACCCGGTCATCCTCAGCAATGACTTGTCTGGCCAACACTAAATTGCGCTCCGTTAAAGACCGCACCGCCCGGCGCAACTGATCTTCCACTAAGGCGCCCATACGAATCAATTCTTGTTCCAATTGCATTAATTCTTGATGGAATGACTGTCGAATCATACCCTGCCTCCCATACCCCCAAGCTTATTCAAAACGCCCTGTCAAAAACTCTTCCGTCCGGCGTTCTTGCGGGGCGGTAAAAATATCGTGCGTGGGCCCCATTTCCACGAGGTGGCCCTGTTCAAAAAATGCCACGAGATCCGAGACGCGCGCCGCTTGCTGCAAATTGTGCGTCACGATGACCATGGTATACCGTCCTTTAAATTGCACAATCAATTCCTCAATTTTCGCCGTCGAAACCGGGTCGAGACTCGCGGTGGGCTCGTCCAATAACAGCACATGCGGATGCACCGCCAACGCCCGGGCCATACACAGCCGCTGCTGCTGTCCCCCGGACAGCGTCATCGCGCTACGCCGCAGTTTGCCGCGCACTTCATCCCACAATGCCGATTTTTTGAGACTGTCCTCCACAATTTGGCGGAGCTTGGTCGCAGACCGCACGCCCGCCAAACGCGGGCCATAGGCCACGTTATCAAATATCGTCATGGGAAAGGGATTCGGTTGTTGAAACACCATGCCGACGGTGCGCCTGAGCGCGGTGACGTCAATGTCATCGTCCAACACATTAAATGCTCCAATGTGTACCGAACCTTTCACCCGCACCGTTGGAACCTGATCAATCATCCTGTTTAAAACCCGCAAAAAGGTCGACTTGCCGCAGCCTGACGGGCCAATGAGCGCTAACACCGCTCCTTGTTCAAGGTGCAAGCTGACATTTTCCAGCGCCTTAGCCGGCCCATACCACACCTCTAATTCTTGCACGCGAATATCCGGGATCGTGCTGACTCCCTCCCTTTTCGTTAGGCGTTTTTCAACCATTGTGCCATACGCTTGCTCCCCCACAGCACCAATACGACGAAAGCCAGCAACACCACACCCGTTGCAGCAGCTTGAGCTTGGGCATTTTGCCCCACCCCTTCTGTACGCAAAAGCCACAAATGCACAGCTAACGATTCTCCCGGCCCCCACAAAGACCAATGGACAGCGGCATTGACCCCTGCTGTATAAATCAGCACAGCCGTCTCACCCATGAGACGGGCCGTGGCTAGGCCCGCTTGTTCGACCATCTGCGGCCAGGCCAAGGGCAAGATTAAATAGCGCACCGTTTGCCAGCGCGAAGCCCCTAAAGCCCAAGATCCTTCGCGATAACGTCCGGGAATTTGCTGCAGCGCTTCCACCACATAGGCTACCGACAAGGGCCAGTTCATTAACGCCAACGCGACAATGCCGGTCATCGTTGATACCGGCCAATGCCACCGGGCGATCGCCACATCCACCACGACAAGGCCTATCACAATACTCGGCACGCTCAGCATTGTTGTCGCAAATTGATCAAAAACACGCAGCAATGGACCTTGGGACTTGACCCACTCCACCCGGTACAACCCCACCAACAGGGCTAGGGGAAAAGAAAGCAGTTCGCTGCCCCCCACCAAACTCAGGGTGTTGAGGACTTCAGGCCCTATAGCCCCCTGTCCTTTGCCCCACAAAAACGGCGCCGTAAGCGCCGGCAGCGCCTGCCAAACCAAAGGCAACAGGACCGACAATAACAGCAGCAATGCCACTATGGCCAAAGCGGCAAGTAGTCCATGCGCCGTGCGACCGTGACGCGTCGGATGAAGGCGCTTGAGATTTAATGGTTGCTCATTCATCCCCTAAGTCCCCTCCTCATCCGGTACTGCAGTCCCACTAAAACGGCCATGAGTAGCACCAACCAAATGGCCATAAAGTCCAAAGCATCATGGCCGGGCGTTTTCGGTGGCATCAGCGCTAAATCGGTCAAAAGCTGCGACGTCAACGTTGCACTAGGCTTTAGCAACGACGTCAAACGGCTTTGGCCGCCAATGACCATCTGCACGGCAATCGTCTCCCCCAAGGCTCGTCCCACTGCCACCAAAAAAGCCTGCGCCAGCGCTGGCCAAGCACTTGGCAAGACCATATGCCACAGCGTCTGATCATCGGTCGCACCTAACGCCAAAGATCCCTCCACCAGCGCGGATGGGACTTGACGCACCGCATGCAGCGCCATAATGCTGAAAGTCGGCACAATCATAAGCGCCAATACCACCCCTGCGCTGAGGGGCCCAAAGCCCGAAGTCCCGCTCAGGCGCCGCACTAGGGGCACGATGATCGTGAGTCCCCACCACCCATAAATCACAGACGGCACCGCCACAAAGACCGTCAAAAGCTGAATAAAGGTTTGCTGCATTGTTCCGCGCAAGATGCGCCCACCCGCGACGGCCAGTGCCAACACCCACGGAGCGGCCAAAATCAGCGCCAATGCGGTGACCGTGATGCTCCCTAAAATAAAGGCCAGCATACCGTAATGCCCTGCCAAGGGACTCCAATGGGTCGACAAGAGGGGCGTAATCCAGCCATTAATGACGACAAAATGCCAGGCGCCTACCGCAATCACCGCAAGAAATACAGTCCAGACGGCGATAAACAGGCCAAACGCCGCTTGAAAAATCCCTTGCGCCCACCGGTCAGCGCGCATAGACGAATCCTTGTTCAGACGCCGCATAGAAGCCAAATTGTCGCCGCCCGGGGCGGCTTTGCAAAAAGGCGGCCAAATCTTTTACCTCCTTTGGTGCTTGGGCGCGCAGATACAAAGCAGGCTCAGCATAAAGCGGCCACTGCTGCCACCTAGTGGGATCAAAAACGGTGCCCTGTAAGGTCAGGACCGTAATCTCCCTTAAGGGCGCGGTGGCTTCTACATAACCAATAGCCCCCGGCGTTTCCACGACCGTGCGCATCACCGCCCCGTTCGATAACTGGATAATGCAATGCGGTGAAAAAGGCCGGGCCCCTAAAATCCTGTGCTGCATCACATCCCGCGCGCCTGAACTTTCCGGGCGTGACACCGCAATTACAGGTAAATTGGCGCCCCCCAGCTCTCTCCAATTGACAATGTCTCCGGCAAACACCGCTCGGGCCTGATTCCACGATAAGCCCCTAATTCCTACCTGGGGCCCCGCAACCAACACAATCGGCAAGCGGCCCAGAGGGTAGCGCTGAACAGGTACCACCAGAAAGCCGGGAGGTGGTGCAAGGTCTGCCATCGCAATATCTGCTTGGCCTAATCCTAGAGCGCGCAAGCCCGCGTAGGAGCCACCCCCCGTGACAGCAACCGTCATGCCCGGATGGTCATGTTCCCACTGGGGCAGGTACGCCTTCACAAAGGGAATACAAGACGTGGCACCCATGATGCTCACGTAGCGTTGCCGCCTTTGCGCCATGGCGCTGAATCGTCCGCCCAAAGCGGCCATACTGGCCGCTCCCATCGCTATCAGAAATTGTCTGCGCGATATCATCATCCACCCTGCTCGCTCTCATACTCCATTAACCACACAATAAATTCAGTCCCGGCTCCGACCGTACTCTTTACTTCTATGCGGCCCCCATGCAGTTCCATGATATGTTTAACAATGGCCAACCCTAAGCCGGTCCCGCCCGAGGCCCGCGAACGCGCCCGATCGACGCGGTAGAAGCGCTCGAAAATTCTCGGCAAATCCTGCGCAGGAATCCCAATCCCCGTATCTTTTACGGAGATCCCCACCATATGACTCCCCACGTCCAGCGCCATACTGACTGTGATGAGTCCTCCCGCAGGTGTATACTGCACGGCATTGGCCACCAAATTCATTAAGACTTCGGCCAGCAAATCGGGATCGCCTGACACTAGTGGCATGTGCTGCGGCACGCGGTTATCCAGTGTCAACTCGGCCGCTTCAATGCGGGGCGCCAACTTGACCGCCATGGACTCCACTAAGACAGGAATATCGACAGGCTGTCTGGTCATCGGCATCGAATGATGCTCCATCCGTGACAGCGTCAGCAAGTCATCGACCAGGCGGCTCATGCGTCCTGCTTCTTCATGAATGAGTTCCAAAAACCGTCTGGCAGACGGGTCATCCGGATTATCCAAAAGCGTCTCTGTAAAACCGCGAATTACGGTCAGAGGCGTTTGCAGCTCATGACTGACGTTCGCCACGAAATCCTGGCGCATACGCTCCACTTGCTTTTGGGCGGACACATTGCGTGCGACCAATACCGCCCCCAACCCGCCAATCGGTTGGTTGAGCGCCCCGGCTGTCACTTCCACCACAAGACTGTCATTATCCGGTGGGCTCCATAACACCGTTTCCGTCCCGCCTTCTTGAGTGACCTTGGCGACGGCGTCATCGAGCGCCATATCCCGGACCACTTCCAAGAGATGGCGACCAATCACGTTGCCCGGGGGAATTCCAAAGAGTTCATACGCCGCTTGATTAATCAAGGTAATTGTGAGCCCGTGCCCTAAAATGATAATGCCATTGGCCATACTACTCAGGATGGCTTCGAGCCGCTCCTTGTCTTGCTGCAAATCCTCGGTCCGCTCCGCTAGCACCTCAGCGACGCGGTTCATTCCGTGGGCCAAAGAGTCTAGCGGGTCGGCTTGATCTAAATACACACGCGCTTGTAGATCGCCTGATGCCCACCGGTCCACCGTCTCCGTTAACTGCACCACCGTCTCATCCAACAACCGGTCTCGCTGGCGCAACCAATCTGCAAAGCGCAAGGCCCATAGCCACGCAGCAATATATAAGATCAGGGCTTCCACGGGGCCATGTGCCGTCGGCATTACAATCCCCGCTAGCGTCGCCAGCCCTAAAATCCCCAGCGGCAATAAAAAACAGCGTTTACACTTCTTCATTCCCTCACCCGGACACTTCGCCAAAGCCCCGTGCCTCTCAGGTCTTGTCGCTCCACTGCCGCCTTACCCTCCCTTAACTCGGGGCATTAGACAATTCCTTAAACCGGTAGCCAACGCCGCGCACCGTCTCAATAAAGCGGGGGGCTTGCGGATCTTCTTGCAATTTTTCGCGCAAGTGGCGAATGTGCACATCCACCGTCCGCGCATCACCAAAAAAATCTTGGCCCCAGACCCGCACCAGGAGATCATCGCGGGTAAAGGCCCGCCCCGGATTGCGCGCTAAGATAGCCAACAATTCAAATTCGGTAAAGGTCAGATGAAGCGGCTTGTTGTCCAAAAGGGCCTCCCTCTTATCCAACTCCAAGCGCAAGCCGTTACGCTCGATGTCGCCGCTCTCTTCGGTTTCCTTATCACGCGGCCTCTTCGCACGGCGCAAGATGGCTTTGACTCGGGCAACAAGCTCGCGCGGCGAAAAAGGTTTTGTGACGTAGTCATCTGCCCCGAGTTCTAATCCCAAAACTCGGTCTAATTCATCTTTGCGGGCGGTGAGCATAATCACCGGAATATCCGTTTCCTTGCGAATGGACCGACACACGTCCATCCCGGACAATCCCGGCAACATGACATCCAACACAATCAAATCCGGCTTCTCCGCCAAAGCGCGTTTTAGCCCGCGTTCACCGTCACTCTCTGTCAACACGTCAAAGCCCTCACGGCCCAAATTGTAGGCCACGAGCTCCACAATCGCGGATTCATCATCGACCACCAGCACTCGCTGCGGCATAGTGTCCTGCCTTTCTCCAGATATTTGCGTCACCCCATGCACCTTATGCCAGCTGCTTCGGGGACTGGACGATTGTTGTCGGCACAACGCGCCGCGCGACGACGTCGAGCACGAGAACGTTCAGCGCGGTCATCATCTCAATTTCCTGCTTCACATGCAGTTGCACGTCTTTTAAGATGGCGAATAAATTGCCAGACATCGAAAGGCTTACATCCAAGGCGATACTAAGACCCGCGGGAACGGTTTGCACACTCACCCGGTGAACGCGGTAAAGGCCTGGGCACTGCCGCGCCACATGCATCACCAAGGCGGTAACCACGGTATCCGAAATGTAAAAGCGGCCCAGACCGGAATACGTTGGTCGCACGATGGATTTCTCGACCATCACGGCCCGACCTTTGCGGCGGAAAATAAAGCGCAAGGGATCAATGAGATATCCCGAAAACGACTTGCGCACTTCCATCGTTGGCGCCGGGATGACATGCTTGCCCTCTTCGCGGCGAATTCGTTGGGCTAAAGCTCGTTCCTCAGACGTCGTCACCGATTCGATCAAAATCCAATGCACCGGAACGCCTTCCATGTCCAACGCCTTCAAAATCCGCTGAATCATGTGCGCTGACGTCCCTAAGATCAAAAGCGATGACAAATGCAACCGGGCAATCGCCTCTTTGATGAGCCGGGCATGCTCGGGATCGGCCAAAATCGCCCGTTTAACAGCGGCGACCATGGTCGCTTCCCGTTTGGCAGAGTATCCTGCCACAATGCGTCCTTCTGAAATCAAGAGCCCATCATCGATAATGGCCTCGGCATTCTTCTCCAAGGCAACCATCGAGGCCCGGTGGCTTTTCCCGGTTCCACTCGGACCCACCAGTGCATAAACCTTCACGGCCTCTCCTCCTTGAGGGCAGCGTGGGTGATTAACGCTTGGAGCAAATGGATGCGCGGCATGGTATAATCCCATTCCATGCGCTCGTGCAGGGCATGCGCCCCTTGTCCTACCGCGCCCAAACCGTCCAACGTGGGTGCCAAAGTGGCCGTGAAATTGCCATCGCTGGCCCCTCCGACATTGACGCCCGCCAAAACCTGACCCGTCATCTCATGCCACACGCTCGCGGCCCAATCAAACCACCAAGCCGCCTCGGGGCGCAAATCCATGGGAGGGCGACTAAATCCGCCCACATAGCGGATCGATGTGCGTGTATCGAAGTGTGGCGGATGATTCAAAGTTTCCTGCATCCGTTCCATTTCCTTCACAGTGCGCACGCGGATATCGATTTGCGCTTTCGCATGGCCCGCAATCACATTCGGACGTGTGCCGCCTTCGACGACCCCAACATTAACCGTCGTGCCTAGTACTTGGTTTTCGAGACTGCCGAGCCACAAGATTTGCTGCGCTAATTCGCGGATAGCGCTGGCGCCTTGGCGCGGATCTAGTCCGGCATGGCTGGCAATCCCGACAATTTCTAACAGGAAACTCCCCACACCCGCTCGGCCAATTTTCAAAGCACCCGCTTCCGCTCCAGGCTCAGCGACCAACACTAAAGAGGCCATTTTGGCACGGTCTTCAATGAGACTTCGGCTGACTTCACTGCCCACTTCCTCATCGGGCGTGACGAGCCAATCGAATGGCACATCCGCTGGCAGTTGGGATACAGCCGCTGCGGTATAAGCCAAGCCAGCCTTCATATCCAAGACCCCAGGTCCTGCCAAACCACCACCTGAATCTATAAATGGCATGGTCTTCAAGGTCCCTGCGGGCCAAACCGTGTCCGCATGACCTAACAGCAGAGCCCCCCCTTGTCCCCTGCGCACTTCCAAAATCGGTCCACGCGGCGTCGGATGAAACGTGCACTGTGCTCCTACTGCATCGAGTGCATCCACCACCCGCTGTTCGACCCGCTCCACTCCCTCTGCATCAAACGAGGGGGACTCGATCAATACCAAATCCTTTATCAGCTGTTTTAATCGTTCATCGTCCCAAGTCATGTTCAGGAAATCCCCCCTTTGGGCCCTGAGCAACAGCCAAGACTTCCTCATACGTACAGACGCTCTGCAACCGTTTCGCATTCACGTCCACCCCAATACCCGGCCCCGTGGGAACAGTTAAGGTTCCATCTGGGTTTAACACAAACGGGGTGGCAATAATGTCTTCGTCAAAGTAGCGATCGCTCGCGGAAGTGTCTCCTGGCAGCGTAAACCCAGCTAACGTGGTTAAGTGCAGGTTATGCGCGCGTCCCACTCCCGTTTCCAACATCCCTCCGCACCACAGCGGAAGCTGATGATCAAGAGCAAAGCGGTTGATGCCCAAAGCTTGCTGGTATCCTCCTACCCGTCCGACTTTAAGATTGATAATTTGACACGAGCCCATCTCAAAGGCCTTGCGCGCATCAGCGGGGGAATGCACCGCTTCATCTAAACAAATAGGGGTAGCGATGTGGCGAGCTAGTACGGCATGGTCCACATAATCATCATACCCTAAGGGTTGTTCGATCATCATCAAATGGAGCGGATCTAGAGCTTGCAAGGTCGAAATATCGTCCAACGTGTATGCGGAATTGGCATCTGCCATCATTGGTACCTCTGGTCCTAACGCATCACGGACCGCGGTAAGCGGTTCTAAGTCCCAACCCGGACGAATTTTAATTTTCAAGCGCCGATATCCTTGGGACCAATAATCCCGAGCCACTTTGACTAGCTCGTTGGTCGACGGTTGAATCCCAATGGACACCCCCACCGGAATGCGGTGGACCGCCTCTTGTCCCCCCAAAAGCTGAAACAGCGGCACGCCTTGAGCCCGGGCAAACCAATCCCAAATAGCCATTTCAACGGCCGCTTTGGCCATGCGGTTGCCTCTTAGCCCAGAAAGCTTTTCCCACACCGCCTCCGGGTGTGGAATATCTCCGGTCAGTCTGGGCACAATGTGGTCGCGAATAGCATAATAGACGCTGGCACTAGTTTCTTCGCTGTAAAGCGGTGCATCTGAGGCGACCGATTCCGCGTAGCCTTCAATGCCTTCCCCGCGGACGGTCACGAGCCACGTGCGTTTGTCGCGTTCAAGACCAAATGAAGTCTCAAATGGTGATTTCAATGGCAGCGACACAAATTGCAAAACCACTTGTTCAAGACGCATTGCCTATCCCTCCCTGAGTCGTTTTTCACGATTGGTCTAACGGCCTTGCCTCTGTCCACGCATAACACCACTGTCCTAAGGGCGAACGCACCAAGCCCACAATGCGCCGACGTGTTGGGCTGGCAAAAAACCGTGCATAGCGGTCAGCCCATTTTTGGGCTTGGGTGGGATGTTCGCGTCTAAGCGCCGTGATGTCGTGAGGTATCGGCAACAATCCTTGGGGCTTCTGCGAAATGCCCTCAAGGTCTTCAGACACCGCAAAAAACCGGTGACTGGGAAAATTCCCGTTGAGGGTATCGCCCATCGTGCCGTAATAATTCGGAGCAAAGTCCAACACGTGGGCCTTAAGCACGCGTAAATTAAAGATCGCATTGCGGACCTGGAGAGGATCAAATGTCCATCCTACGAATTCATAGCCATAGGTTTTAGCCCACCGGACTTGTTCCTGCTTCAAATGCGATCCCAAGCCCAAACTGCGGTATCCCGGCATAATGGCCATCATGTGGGAATGCAAATACCAATGATCTCCCATGCGCGCTGGCATCGCGACGGCCATGCCCACCATCTCTTCTTTGACAAATGCCCCTAAAATGAGGCCGCCATGATCCGCAAAGACTTTGAGCAAAGCCGCTGGAGTCCCTTCACCCTCTTGCCAAACAGCGTCTTCAATGCGTTTGACGGCTGCAAATTCATGCAAGGTATGAAGGACGCGGATCTCCGGGGACTCTCGATCTTTCATGAACGTATCCAGCCTTCCCATAATTCCAATTGATGCAGGATGCGAGCCGTCGCCCCCCAAATCGTTCCATCTGGGCATTTATACACCCACCCGCTCTCCGTTTGACGCCGGCTTGCCGCCAGATGAGTTTGCGAAATCCAGTGTGCACTGGCCACTTCGGCCGCGTTTAACACGCACTTGGGGCGCGACTCGCATAGGGCAATCCATGGCACAATCTCATACCCACTGCCCCGTACCACAACAGGCTCCAAAGCGCCCTGACATTGGGCATCGGTTAACCATACGCCCACTTCTTCGAAGGTTTCTCGGCGTGCGGTCTCCCACAATGACCGGTCTTGGGGAACCGGACGGCCCCCGGGCAAACCACATTGTCCGGGATGTTCGCTCAAGGCATCAGCCCGCCTTATCACCAACACCTGCCATTCGTGCTCCCACACCAAGCACACACAAACAGCGGCAGGTTTCCAAAGTGCTTGGGACATGACCTTTCGATAACCGCCCTTTCCTCAACGCACCGTGCAGGACTTTTCGCCTGTTTTCGCGAATAACGGTTCCAGGACATTATAGCAAGGCGCTGACCATTTCTTTGGTTCTTTGCCACCTTTGTCCTCAGATTGGTACATAGACTGGGTACGAAACCACAAAGGAGGCTCATGCGATGCGTAGGCTCAATGCTGATGACCTATTTGCCTTTAAATTGGCAGGAGATGTGCGCCTATGTCCTGGCAAAAACTTAGCCGTATACGTGGAAAGTCAGGCCAACCGCAAAGACAACACCTATCATACCCGCATTATGAAAGTGTGGCCGGGCGAAAGCCCCGAACCCTTTACCCAAGGGCCCGAAGACACCCATCCCCGTTTTTCCCCCGACGGCCAATGGCTGGCATTCCTATCCAAACGCAGTGGCCACAAACAAATTTGGGTGATGTCCACGCAAGGAGGAGAGGCGCGCCAACAAAGCCGGATTGCCGGAGGAATTGATTCTTTTATTTGGGGCCCGGATTCTCGCACCTTGTATGCCATTGCGCAACTGGACGAAGACGGCATTCAAGACGAGTCGCAGGCACCAAGCGACGATGAATACCATAAATTCAATCAGGACGTCAAGGTCATCACGGAACTCGCCCATAAAATGGACGGCATCGGCTATTATGGCCCCCGGCGTCCTCATATTGTGCGCATGACATTAGACGCCAAAGACGCGGTACAACTGACCCACGGACCGTACCGGCATGATGCACTCGCCATCTCGCCTGATGGACAATGGCTGGTATTCACGTCGCGCTACGGTGACGACTATGACCGGGAGTCATTTGAAGAACATGTCTATGCCTTGGCCAACCCATTGCATAGCCCAAAGGCGCCTATTCGCATCAGCCCTGCCGGTTTGTCGGCCCGTCAAGCCGTCGTCCATCCCGATGGCCACCGCGTCTTCTTTGTGGCCGACCGCACAGAGGACTTAGGTTACGACAACCCGTCGTTATATGTCACAACCTTCGACGCCCCCGAGCACGTACAGCGCGTCGCCCCTTCATGGGATCGCCCATTTGCGGACGAATCCTTATCCGATATGATCGGCACCGGGAGCAATCCTCTGCATTTTCGTCATAATGGCCGTTCCCTGCTGAGCCTAACAAGTAATCACGGCACGGTACAACTGGCCGAAATTGACCTAGAAAACGATACCGTCGATTTATTGACCCAAGGACCTCATGTCTATTACAGCTATGACCTCTCGGCCGATGGCTCATCCGTGCTCCTCGCCAAAAGTGTCCCGACCAACCCCAGCCAACTCGAATGGCTAGACATTGAAAACGATGAGCTGACCCCCGTCGCCGACCCAAACCGCGAATTGTTGCAAACCGTGCAGCTATCTGCTCCCGCCCGCTTCCATTATCATGCCGCAGGCGGGCCGGAAATTGACGGCTGGGTGATGAAGCCCATCGGCGCCGAAGAAAATCACACCTATCCCGCCGTGTTAGAGATTCATGGGGGACCGATGATGATGTATGCCGATAGCTTCTTCCTTGAGTTTCAGTGGCTCGCTGCTCATGGCTACGGTGTCATTTATACCAATCCCCGAGGATCTCAAGGGTATGGCCGCGATTTTTGTCTGGCCATCCAAAAAGAATGGGGTCACAAAGATTATGATGACATCATGGCGGGGCTTGATACGGCTTTGGCCGCTAATCCATGGATCGACCCCGAACGTCTAGGCGTCGCGGGGGGCTCTTATGGGGGTTATATGACCAACTGGATTGTAGGCCATACCCAGCGCTTTAAAGCCGCCATTACCATGCGTTCTGTCGTCGACTGGCGTGCCATGGTGGGAACCGGAGATGGCGGATGGCACTGGATGCGGCGAGCCGACAACGTCGCACCATGGCAGCCTGATGATGCCTGGTACCGCGAACAAAGCCCCATTACCTATGTCGAAAACATTACAACTCCCTTACTCATCGAACATCAAGAAGGAGACTTGCGCTGCCCCATCGAGCAAGGGGAAATCTTATATAGCGCCGTGAAATACTTGAATAAAGCCCCAACGAAATTCATCCGCTACCCCGGTGAATTTCATGGCATGAGTCGCAACGGCAAACCTTGGCACCGGGTGTTTCGTCTCAATAGCTTTACCGACTGGCTCGAACAATACGTAAAGTAAACAGCATACAAAAGCCGTGGGGCAGTACCTCACGGCTTTTGTATGCTCACCACGTCCCCCGCTTGCTTGAGCAGGCGGACAAAGGTCATTAAATCATAGTCATAAGGCAAGTGCCCCGCTCCCTGGGCCACGAAAATGGGAAAAGAGCCCTGCACAAGTCGCTCGACATCGCTCAGCGGAAATAAAATGTCGCGGTCGCCATGAATGGCCGCTATCGGTATATCCGCAGCCACAAGGCGTGCGACAAAATCGGGAGCGTCATAAAACTGACCCATGCGCGCCATTTCCCGCGCACGGCGCCATCCGTAACGCATGCGCCGGCGCGAAATGGGAGACACCTGATGCGGATCGAGGCCTAACGCGCGCAGCATCCGGTTTCCAAAAAAGTCCATGCTCGTCACCCACAAGCCGATTTGGTTAATCCAGCGCCAGCGCGTCGGACTTAAAGCGTTAAGAGGAGGAAAATAACCCGCGCTAGACACTAAAATCACCCCCTTCACCCGGCGCGGATGGGCAGCGGCAAAGACTCCGGCCACCATCCCCCCAAATGAGTGTCCGACAAGTATAGGCTTAGGTTCTCCCAGATGGGCAATAAACCGTCCCAACGCCTCTTGAAAATCGTTCAGCGTCTGCCGAAATGGCGGTAAACTTGAATCGCCAAATCCCGGCAGATCGAGCGCGTAATAGTGACCAGCCACAGGCGCTTGCTGCAGCAAATCAGCATAGGCCCAGCGCGATGACCCCATGCCATGCAAAAAAATCCAGCTTTGGGATTGGCCAGTCCCCGGCCACTCCGACCAAGCTAAACGAACCGGTCGACCCCGCACCGTCACCATCGCTGTTTTCTTTTGGGGATCATACAACATGGACTCTCACCACCAAAATTGCATACTTGTCTCCCCACCAGAGACCGCTTCAAACAGGTGGCGGGTCGCGGGTTTTGCTAAATGACACACAGCAATGCCATTTCTATGGGTGACAGCTTGGGCGGCTAATGTCAGACGATTGCCCGCCTCTACTTGATAAATGCGGACGGGATCGTTGGGCACGGGACGCCCGCTGCCCGCCTGCGCTACCGACACTAAGAGATCTCCGGCATGGACGGGATCCACCGCCACGGACGCATCCGTCCCCCCCGTCGTAAATTGCCAATGCAGCGCCACGGGTATGCGTACCTCGTTATTAAATAACGCTTGTCCCGAAATCTTTACCGTATAAGTCGTCCCTGGCTCAAGGCGTGTGCGGGGCACCATACCTAATTGATTGTCCGCCATATCATCAACGCCCGGCGCGTCCAGATAGATAGGGACCGTTTTCCCGTTCGCAATCAGTTGCGCACGGATCTGGCGGAGCTGTTGAACGGTCGGAAAATCCACCGTAATAGGATATCCAAATTCTTGGCTAAAGCCATTGGGTACCGGATTAGGACTTTCCATATCCGTCCACCCGGTAGGCACCCCGCTTTGTCCCGACGCCGGATAAACAATCGCTAAGGGCAAATGGGCCCGGTAGCCATACCCTAAATCCATCACCACAGCGCCTGTACTGCCCGTGGTCTGTCCGGCACCTACTGCCACCACATTCGGAGAGAGTAAAGATAGACGATGATAGACCGTATCTACGAGATTTTGTATGACCGCCACAGGCGGCAAAGACGTCGTCCATTCAATGCCCACCTCGCCATCTAATGGGCTTTGCCACCCAAAAGCCATATCGCGATCCCACGGATTAATCCCCGTAAAATTTTCGTGTCCAGTCGTTTCTAAGTGGAAGGAAGGCGCATCATAACCATTGTCTTTGACATACAATGCGTGAGACGCTGCGGCCCATGCTAATGCGTTATTCCACGCCACCGGCGATTCCCCTAAGGACGTACGCACCGCATTAAGCGCGGCTAGATATTGGGGCACTTGCGCTGCCACTAGAGCCTGACGTTCCTGTGCTAGCTGGGCCTTTGGCAACGGGTGAAGGGTCAATCCCCAGACACTTTGGGCCGTTTGAAAACCGGGACTTTTAAAGACCACCCGGTAATGCCCGGGTTTTAATGCCGCCAAAAGGTGCACGCCGACAAATCCCGTGCTTTGATAAAATAGGGGACCGGTTTTGATAGATCCATGCGGCGATGTCACCAACAAGCTTAAATGGTCTGCAGATAAATGGTTAGGTGCATCCCCAATAAATTGAATGCCGATGGTCTGGGGTGAGAAGTAGGCGGTATATGAAGACGGAACCACGGGGCTCATCACATTGGCACCCTCATACCCATGATTGGCCCGTGTCGAATAGGGTCCAAACGGGGTAAATGGCACCGGCAACACGCCATTCGCCGGACCAGATACCGTGACAAGCGTTGTCCCCGTATTCCACTGCATTCCCGCCCATGCCAACAATACCACCAAGGCGGCCTTTGCCAGCCGTGTTCGCCCTGCCACGCGTCCTCCCTGTCACACCATCATTTATAGGCGTCCTTTAGCATTGAGTTCGGACAAAATTGCACGAATTTGTTCTGGATCGAGGGGACCTGCGGCCTGCTCAATACCATCCACCACACCACAGGCGCTGACGACTCGAGCCACTTGGCTCAGCGCCCCCGAGATAGCCGCCAGCTGCGTCAAAATTGCTTTGCAATCCTCATCACGGTCCAGCATCGCCTGAACGCCCCGGGCTTGACCCTCAATTCGGCGCATGCGCCGAATTAAGTCATCTCGATCCCAGTATTTTCCGATAACAGGGCGCTTCGTAGAATCCATATTGCGGTCACCGCCCTTACTTCCCGTAGGATGTCCTTGGTATCTTAATCTAATGCTCACTATGGCTTCATGCCATATTATATACCGTCCATACCCATCATGGTATGTGATGTCCGCACTTGTCCAAACCGAGCGCCCCACCTTCTCGCAGTAGACAGTTGTCCTTGGCTGGCAATAAAAAGCAGCGGATCTTAAGCTTCCTGTAACACATTGGAAACATCTGCTGCGTTTAATAAGGCTAAACGATTACGCCATTGCAGAAGGTAAAGGAGGCATGATCCATGTTGACCATTATGATTTGTCCCAAGTGCCGTCGCCACCCGGTGCGCACCCTGACGAACCCGGTTTCTGGCGATATTTATAAGATTTGCGACAATTACCCGATTTGTTCGTATGTTGAAGATCTCGAGCCATGGATTCCTTTAGATTTAATTGCTGCCGACCAACCGCTGCAGGTGCCTCACAGTGCATGAGTTGCTCGAATTCCAAGACTTCCATATACTAGAAAAGGGTTTGGGACGATGAAGTCTGCGCGATTATACCAACACGGCAGGGCATCTGGTCGACCTGCCGTGTTTTTGTGCATAGCGGCACCCTCCCTAATTGCATGAAGAGGTGGCGAAGCTTTCATGATTTTGTTAACTTATTTCGATCCGTTCGGCGATGATCCGGTCAATGTGTCGCGTGAAGTCGCGTTACATTTGCCCTCTCGCGATTATGTCATCCGCCGTGAATTAGCCACCAGCAAGCAAGATGTCGAACGCCAATTGCCCGCTTTCATTCAAGAAACCAGTCCCCATGCTATCTTGTGTCTGGGGCAAGCACAAGGACGCGCCGTCCCAACGTTAGAACGCGTGGCCATCAATTTGCTGGATAGCCGCATTGCTGATAACCGTCAGGAAGTCTACCATGACCATCGCATTGTCGCAGACGGCCCCGATGCCTATTTCAGCACGCTTCCGCTCCGACAGTTGCAAGAGGCAGTGCACGCTCAAGGATATCCTTTAGAACTGTCACTCTCGGCCGGCACGTTTATGTGCAATCAAGCGCTGTATTGGGCGCGTCATACCGCCCAAGCCCTCCCGGCCGGATTTCTTCACTTGCCCTTATTGCCGTCGCAGGCCTTAAGGCATCCTAAAACCCCTTCTATGAGCTTAGAAGACCAGACGGCGGTCTTAGATATCGTACTGCGCACCTTATGGCAGTGGCTGATGTCACCCGCATGACAAAACATGGAGTCGCCGTGTTTTCTCCATACTATTGCCGATCTAAGACTTTGCAAGCACATTTAATGACAGGAGGGTCACCGTGATAGAGCAGCCTGGATATTACCGCTATCCCACTACTGCCCAAGGGCACATCATTTTCGTATCTGAAGACGATTTATGGCGGGTTCCTCTCACCGGCGGCACAGCTCGCCGTTTAACAGCCGGATGGGGCACTGCCAGCCGTCCGTTGTTGTCCCCCGACGGGAGCACCGTCGCGTTTGTGGGCCGCGAAGAAGGTGACAATGAAATTTACATAATGCCGGCTCAAGGCGGTCCCATTACCCGTCTGACCTATTTAGCCGCCAATACCCAGCCCGTCGCTTTCTCTAGCGAAGGGGATGTGATTATCTCATCGAATGCGGGACAACCTTTTCGGTCACTATTTATGTTATACCGCGTGCCCTTATCCGGCGGTGAACCCAAGCCCTTGAATTTAGGTCCCGCCAACAACATTGCCTTTGGCCCGAATCAGCTGGTCGCCCTAGGGCGTAATACCGCCGACCCCGCTCGCTGGAAACGCTACCGCGGGGGCACGCGCGGGCAAATTTGGATTGGACGACCTGATACGGCACATTTCGAGCGCCTAGACGGCATTAACGGCAACCTCGCCAGTCCTATGTGGATTGGATCGCGGCTCTACTTCATTTCTGACCACGAAGGCTATGCCAACATTTACTCCACAACCGCTGACGGAGGCGATTTGCGTCGGCATACGGATCATGAGACGTACTATGTGCGCAATGCCTCAACAGATGGTCGCGTTATTGTCTATCACGCGGGGGCCGATCTCTATGTCCTGGACCCGGCCCAAAACCAAGAGTCCATGGTTCCCATTGCCTATTACAGTCAGCGCACCCAAGCCGAAACCCATTATGTCCCCGCGGCCGACTATTGGACCGAGTATCAACTTTCTGAGCAAGGCGACCACGTGCTCATCACCACCCGTGGCAAACTCTATTACATGGGAAATTGGGAAGGTCCTTGCACACCGCTTGGGGTGACGCAAGGAGTCCGCTATCGCCTGAGCCGATTTATCCCGGGACAAGACCGTATTCTTACCGTGTCAGACGATGGCGGCGAAGAAGGCCTCGAGCTGATTGACGTAAAGACAGGTGCCACCACGCGTCTGCCCGGCCACCATGGCGAAATCGCCGCGCTCACCGTATCAGCAAACGGGGCATTCGCGGCATTCAGCAATGAACGCCATGAACTTTGGTTGGTCGACCTCGGCACATTCAGCGTCCTGCAAATCGATGCCTCGGCCTATGGCCCTGTCCGCGGCATAGACTTCTCTAAAGACAGTCAGTGGTTAGCTTACGCCTTACATAGCACTTCCAAAACCAGTGCGATTAAAATTCATCACATCCCCAGTCATGAAACGCACACGGTCACACAGCCTGTCCTGGTTGATCAAAATCCTGTCTTTGACCCCAGCGGCCGCTATTTGTACTTTCTCTCTCACCGGGTCTTCAATCCGGTCTATGACAACTTACGGTTCGACTTAGGGTTTCCTAGCGGCATGATGCCTTACGCGATCCCTCTTCAAAAAGACAGGCGCTCCCCTTTCCAACTGGATCCGCATCCCTTGCAAGAGAACGGGGCGTCTGCAGCCGATTCCTCCGACAAGGAGACGCCAACAACCGTCATTGACTTTGAGGACATCGCCAGCCGGGTCGTGCCATTTCCGGTCCGTGAAGGGATTTACCACCAATTAGCCTGCGATGCGAATGCCGTGTATTGGACCATGAGTGTCCCCCACGGGAGTTTGCAGTCCTCATTTTTCGATGAGGAAGGCGCGCGTGCCACCTTGCAGCAGTTTTCGCTGAAGGATCTCAAAGAAGAAACGTTGGCCAGCCACGTCAACAGCTTTACACTCAGCGCGGACCGGACCACGATGGCTATTCGCTCCAACAAACACCTGCGCATCGTGAAAAGCGGTGAGAAAACAGATGACAAGACGCCTAAAAAGCCGGGACGGGCCAACGGATATGTGGATTGGCAACGCATTGTCGTATCGGTCAATCGCCCAGCGGAGTGGAATCAAATGTTGCGCGAAGCTTGGCGGCTTATGCGAGACAATTTCTGGGCCCAGGCGATGTCCGGCCTCGATTGGGAAGGCATGTTCTTGCGCTACCAGCGCTTGCTGCCTCGCGTGGCAACGCGCTCCGAGTTCTCCGATGTCGTCTGGGAAATGCAAGGCGAACTCGGCACGTCGCACGCCTATGAGATGGGAGGCGACTACCGGGCTGAACCCCATAATCACGTCGGCTTGTTAGCGGCTGATTGGGAATGGGATGCGCACACGGGCGGCTATAAGATTGTCCATATTGTGCGTGGCGACAGCGCCCAAGTGGGAGAAACCTCTCCTCTTGCGGCCCCCGGCACACGCATTGAGGAAGGCGATATTCTGCTGACAGTGGATCACAAACCGCTAGCTCCGGATCTACCGCCATTAGCCCATTTGGTCAATCAAGCGGGTCAAGAAGTGGCTCTCGAACTCATCAAAGGATCGACCCAAGAAAAGTTTTCCGCAACCGTGGTGCCTTTGTCCCAAGAAATGCCGGCGCGGTACCGGGAATGGGTCAATCGCAACCGCGATACGGTGCGCCAGCTGTCCCAAGGGCGCCTTGGGTATGTGCACATTCCTGACATGGGCCCCCGCGGCTTCTCGGAATTTTATCGCGCCTATTTAGCCGAATCGGAGCGAGACGGGCTCATTGTAGACGTGCGCTTTAATGGCGGCGGCCACGTGTCCCAGCTCATTTTGGAAAATTTGCGGCGCCAACGCCTTGGCTATGACGTGCCCCGTCACGGACAGCCTGAGCCCTATCCTGGCGACAGTATTATGGGGCCCATTGTTGCGCTGACCAATGAGTATGCCGGCTCGGATGGTGATATTTTCTCGCATGCCTTCAAGTTGATGGGGATAGGGCCTTTGGTGGGTCAACGCACCTGGGGCGGAGTGATTGGCATATGGGCCCGGCACCGTCTGGTTGATGGGAGCATAACCACCCAGCCCGAGTTTTCCTTTTGGTTCCGTGACGTGGGATGGGGGGTAGAAAATTACGGAACAGAGCCGACGATCCCCATTGAAAATACGCCGTGGGACTATGCCCAGCACCATGATGCGCAATTGCACCGGGCCGTCCAAGAGGCGCTTGATTTATTGGCTCAAAATCCGCCACACATGCCAGATTTCTCGAGAAAACCTGTTCTAGCTCCTCCGCCATTGCCCAAACGGCAAGCGTAAGTCCTGAGTTCTTATCCAAGACATGGTACAATGAGGAAACTTCCTCCAGAACGCGTGACCTCTTCTGGAGGAGCCCCTCAGGGGGCTTTCTTATGTTCCAAAAAAGGTATAGGCCCGGCATGATGTGGCATAGGCATAGAAGAGTGCCAGCTTGTCAGTTCGGGCGATACCGGGCACAATCGCCCTCGAGAAAGGACCAGAAGATCATGAGCGTTAAGTCCGTTGATTTTGTCAGATCGTGGCGCTGGGGCCAAGAGTACTTCCGGTCCGTTCGTCCCCGCGTGGTCCAAGCCATAACACAGTTAAAAGAAACGGCCGCGCATATTCCTGACCCGACCCTGCGTCAGCAAGCGCTGAGCTCGCTGCAAGAAAAGCAGTTTCATTGCGAAGGCGGGGGCGTGTTTGGCGGACCTTCTCGGGATCCTGGCGGGTATTTATTGCAATTCCTCGTGCCGTATCAAACGCTTTGCGACTATCTCGATACGGTAACGGACCGCGGACCATCCCAGGATCCCGAGAACTTGCGCTGGCTGCACCAAGCCTTGCTGGATGCCGTAACCCCTTTAGCCCCTGTCCAGGATTATTACCGGGAACATCCGCAAGGCGAAGATGGGGGGTATATGGCATCACTGGTTCAAAGTGCACAGAACACTCTGCAGCATTTTCCTGGCTATGATGCCATTGCCAGACCCATGCGCCGACTGGTCGAACTCTATATCGACCTCCAAGTCTATAAGCACGGCCCCCAACCGACCCGCGTGCAAAATCTCACCGCGTGGTATCACCAGGAAGCCAATCCCCAAGATGGTTTATTTTGGTGGGAATTTGCCGCCGCCACCGGTTCGACTTTAGGATTGTTTGCACTGCTCAACGTGGCCCTTGATCCCCACCCGGATGCCGACGCAGTCCACCGCGTCTTCAACTTGTATTTCCCGTGGGTCGGCGCCCTCCATATTCTCTTAGACTATCTCATCGATCAGGAAGAAGATTTGCAAGGAGGCGACTTGAATTTTGTGACGTATTACGCCTCCACAGAACAAGCGACGGCCCGGATTCAAAGGATTTACCACCGTGTGATGCAGCAAGCCCAATCCCTTCCCGATGCCGCATTCCACCGCTATGTGGCGCGAGGCCTTTTAGGCTTCTACCTATCAGATCGCAAGGTTAGGCGCCATTTAAATAAGCCGGCTTGTCAGCTGCTGGCCACCGGCGGCAGTATCAGTATTGGTATCTGGCTAGCGGCTCGCGTAGGCCGCGCCCCTTAATTTCTGATAAATGGCGCGCCCGATGCGCAAAGCATCAAACGAATAGTCGCCATGAAAGGCCTCATAAAGCTGGCGTAAGGTGGCGCCTGGCATCTCCTCGCAAGCCCTAACAATCGCACGTTGGGCGGACTGGGGCAAGATACTGCCGCAATACCATTGCCATGAGGAACTTTGAGACGCGGCAATCCACTCCTCCAAATAGCCGGTAACGGTCGAGGGTTGGCGATGCACGCGGCGGGCAATGTCCGCCAGCGGCATCCCTTCCCCAAATAAAATCCACGCTTCTTCCTTTGCTGATTTCATCCCTGGCGGGCTCACCGCATCGGCTTCCCCCGTGCTTAAAAGGGACAACAATTCCTCTCCGTACCGGCCGACGCGTACAGCTCCCATACCTGGGCACTGCGCCAAGGAAGCTAAATCGCGCGGGCGCCTTACACACAACTGGTGAAGCACCTTATCGCTAAAAATAATATAAGGCGCCACTTGATCTTGACGGGCCCGCTCCCTACGCCATTGCCTCAGGCGATCTTCGAGACCAGAATCTGCCACCTCACCAGAGGCGTCTGGCACCTTTTGCACATCACAGCAATCGCAACAGGATTCAGGGCGTGTGACCAGGTCTTGCTCGAAATAGGCCCCAAGCATCTGCCGGCGGCATGTCTTCGTCTGGACGTAGGCGCGCATGGATTCAAAGCGCTCCATGCGGTGCCGATATTGTCTTTGCATACGGTCGAATAACGCGGCAATGGTCCAATCGGGCAACGGCCCATGGACCCGTAATTGCACGTCCGTCGCCCGTTTCGATAACACCTGAATCTGTCCCATTTCTTCGAGCGCGGCCAAATGATTTTCAACCCATTCCGGCTCGAACTCTGTGTTCAGGCTCCACCAAAAGGGCCGCTGGGTCGGCAGTTGCTGTAATCGCTGCACCAACTGCACCACATCCTCACGCCTTGGCCTGTCCCGTTCAATCATATGGCGCCTACGGTGCATAGCAGAGGGAGTCACCACCATAAAGGACCATGCCGCGTTTTCATCGCGGCCGGCGCGGCCCCATTGCTGGCTATAGGCATCGACCGACTCGGGCATACCGACATTAATCACGCCTTTAACATCCGATCGATCAATACCCATCCCAAATGCGGTCGTCGCTACCACAAGACGCAAGCGCCGAGCTGAAAACGCCTCTTGCACGGTCAAACGCACGGTGTGTGGCAGCCCCGCATGATAGACGGCAACAGGTTCTGACAGCATGGACTCGAGCCATACCGCCCACTCCTCCGCTTGACGCCTCGTGTCCGCGTAAATAATGATGGCCCCAGGTTCTTTCTGAATACGCGCGAGCACTTGGTCACGCTGCTCGTTGCGATTCGACACAACCTGCACGCTCAGATGGATATTGGGCCGGTCAATAGGCAGGCGCGTCACATGGCATGACGCGCGGTCAAGTCCCAGTTGCCGCAAAATGTCATCCTCCACGGCGGACGTGGCGGTCGCTGTGAGAGCTAAAATTGGCGGCTGGCCCATACGTTCATGAAACTGGCGAATGCGCCGGTAGTCAGGTCGGAAGTCATGCCCCCACTCCGAAATCGAGTGTGCTTCATCGACCACCAGCAAATCACAAGACAGCACAGGCAGTCTCGCAGCAATCTCTGGATGCTGTAAGCGTTCGGGAGCCATAAATACGATTTTCAGCTCGCGTTGTTCCCAGCGTTGCAACACGCGCCGTTGTTCCGCCACCGCATCCCAATGACTTAACTGATAGGCCGCGATACCAAGCGACTGTAAACGGTCCACTTGATCTTTCATCAAAGCCAGCAGGGGCGAAATCACCACGGTGACCGCTGGCAAAATCGTGGCCGGAAGCTGATAGCATAAGGACTTTCCTGCTCCCGTCGGCATAATCGCCAATTGATGTTGCTTCAAAAGCACGCGCGTAATGATTTCTTGTTGCTTGGGCCGAAATTCGTTGAGATGGAACACCTCATGCAAGCTCTGCATCATCTTATGGTAAAGTTCTGGCGCAATTCCTTTATCATCCATACCATAAGATTCGCCATCATTCATCCACATTCCTGTCCGCATTCTGACACAATCCGAATTTCTTTGCATCCGCCTTTGTGCACAATGCTCTTGGTTGGCAGATCAGAAACCCTTACACTAGAGAAGCAATGGCAAAGCCATTCGCGAAAGGAGATCATTTTGCTGTGCACTGGGCTCAAAGCGTAAACTTGCCAACGTCTGGCATCCGAGAAATTCTCGACCTCGCCCTTCGAATGCCTGACGTCATTCGATTGGAAACCGGAGAACCCAACTTCCCTCCGGCGCCTTGTGTCATCGACGCATATTGCCAGGCCGCCCGCGATGGCTATAATCGCTACACCGCCTCGCAAGGCATCTTACCTTTGCGCGAGGCGCTGGCAGAAAAAATCTGGCGCATCAATCACGTCGCACGCACCCCCGACGAAATTCTGGTCACCCCAGGCGGCAGTCCCGCCCTATTTGTTGCATTCATGGGCATTTTACAGCCCGGCGACGAGCTTTTGGTGCCCAATCCGGGATGGCCCGATTACCTGGGCGGTGTGCAAGCCCTTCATCTCAACGCGCATCCCTATCCCCTGCGTGCTCCGGACTTTTGGCCGGATCTCGACACCTTGACGCGATGCGTCACCCCCAAGACCCGAGCCATCGTCCTAAATTTTCCCGGCAATCCCGCCGGAAGCCTGCCGGATGCGACCCATCTCAAGACATTAGTGGCTTTTGCCGAGCAGCACGACTTGTGGATTATTTCAGACGAAGTCTACGATCAAATTGTGTATGAAGGCTCCGCGTTGTCTCCCGCCACGTTAGCCCCAGACCGTACCATCTCCATCTACTCATTTTCCAAAACATACGCCATGACGGGATGGCGACTGGGATACCTGGCAGCCCCTAAATCCGCTACAGAATCGTTAGGCCGCATTGCCATGGGACTTTGGTCATCAGTCTCCGAACCTTTGCAATACGCAGGTCTTGCAGCCTTGCGATATGACCAAGCAGGAATTGTAGAGCGCTTAGCCCGGTACCGTGCCCGCCGTGACTATTGTCTCGACATATTGCAAAGCCGACATATTCCTGTCACCATTCCGCAAGGCGCCTTCTATCTTCTGGTCGATATCGCACGTCTTGGGCAGGATTCCCGGTCATTCGCCTTGGATCTCCTGCAAAACGAACACATTGCGGTAGCCCCTGGCCAAGCTTTTGGGTCGCAAACAGCCTCTTACGTCCGCGTCTCTTTGGCCTCATCCGAGGCCGATTTGGACGCAGGTGTCAGTCGTCTAGCCGACCTCATCGCCTCATCGGATCCCTAGCACCCGGCCAACAAAATTCTTCGTAGTACGCAGTAAAATCGAAAACGGTGATGATTGGAATCTGGTACTTACGGAAGTTGTCCATTTTTGAGCGACAAATTATCGGTGGCCTATGGGTCTCAACTATTGACTAAGACGGCATCCCACGATTCATCGAGCACGGCTCCGGACGGCAATAGCTTAAAAGAAAAGGGGGCTAATCGCGTACTTGGATCATAATACAGACGATCATACGCAAGCCCCGGCAATTGCGGAATATTGATGTACACATCATCAACAATGGTGGTCGAAGCAATCGGACGAGGCAAATAACTTAATTGTTTCTCAATGCCTTGCATGTTGACGGGGACTTCAAACGTCACATAGTAGGTGTTAGAACCATCATCATACGCCGGGCCGTAGCTATAGTAACCCGGAATTCTCCCCGTACCGATATAGGATTGATTGCCTGTCACCTTAAGCATATTGACAGCAATATTACTACCCGACAGCGTTGGGGTGTTAATCACACGCCGCACAGGGCCTGGCATATTCCCCATGCTGGTGGGACTTCCACAGCCAGCCAACACAGACCCTAGACTCAAAAACCCAACAAACATCAGGGTACGACGGACCATACGTCGTCTCACAGGGCTCGCCTCCTCTTTTCCCATCTATATAGAAAAGAGGATCGGGGTATGCCAGAAGCGACCTAGACCTGCCGCCGGCCCTTTAACGGGTTTCGCGGCAACGAGACATCTTCAAAAGCAAATCCCCTTGTCAGCATGAGCCAAAACAGCAACACATCCGCTTGAAGAGAATACACCGGATAACGCCAGGTCGCGGGGCGATTTTTCTCAATAAAGAAATGGCTGTACCAAGCCAAAGCATACCCCACCCCCACGCTAAGAACAAGGTACCAAGCATTTAACGTCAACAGCGCAAGCAGCAGCAACACAATAGCTCCCCCGGTCCCAATAAAATGGAATAAGCGGGTGGCTGGCTTTTGGTGTTCTTGCAAATAAAATGGCCAGAACTCGTTAAATGAGTGAATTCTCATCTCTGCTTCACCTCTCTATAGTAATTCGCGAGGACGCACGGAAAATCCTTCCTACTAGGGACGCAAAACCCTGTCCCAAAGAAAAAAAGCCCCAGAGCGCATGGCGCCCTGGGGAGATTCTCCGCTTAATACGCTTATTGACCTAACACATAAACGGTCACAGGCTCAATGCCAAAATTAGAAACCGTCTGGGCGTTAGCATCCATGTAAATATCGATGTGGTGTCCCACAATGGCACCACCTGTGTCCATCGCCCGTCCTAAAAATCCCCCTTGGGGCAAATTGGGGTCTGTATACCCCGTCACATAGAGATATGACTTGAGAGGAATCAGCGAGGGATCCACGGCAATCATCCCGGGTTCGAGCGGCTGTCCAAACGCGTCAACCGGCCCATAGGGATAATTGTCTTGCAGACTCGGGCCATAAGCCGTTGCCCGTACCTGATACACTGCAATAATGGGGCGCCCATCAATCGACTGGGCATTGGGCGACACCGGACCCGTCCGCGCATACCCCGCGTCAACTGAAGAGGTTTGCGAAGCGCTGCTAGGTGCAGTCGTCGTGTTGGCGCTGCTTGGAGTCTGTGAGGTTTGCTTTATGATAGTGTTTGGCCCAAAGATACCCAATCCGGTAAGAATCTGCCGCCAGGTCTGAAAGGTGGTGACGCCTGAAGGCGCCAGGTTCTGGCTGGTCTGGAAATCTTCGAGTGCCTGTTGTGTCTTAGGACCAAATATTCCGTCAGTCGGCCCCACTTGGGAATAGCCAAGCAACTTCAAATCGGCTTGCAAGGTGGCCACCCAATGCCCTTGACTTCCCATGCTCAGCCGTTGATACATTGCCGGATGAGCTTGTTCGGAAATGGCTGGAGGCGTTACCGTCAAGGTTGTGGGGCCTTGATAACGGGGCACCAATTGGAATCCCGCTAAAATGTCTTGCCATACGGGCGCACTGGTCACACCGGTCGGTTGAAATCCATTCGCCGTCTGAAAAGCCTTCAACGCGGCAAGCGTCTTGGGGCCAAAAATTCCGTCATCAGAACCCACACTGTGGTACCCTAAAAGGTACAGATCGGCTTGCAGCGTGGCCACCCAATGAGAAACATCTCCTTGTTGCAACACTTGGTTCATTGCCGGATGCTCTTGGGCCAACGCCGCGGTGGTCGCCGATACGGAGGCCGCCATGGCACCTTGTGAAGCCATCATCCCAGCTGCCAATGTGACGCCCGCAACGGTCATTCCTTGCCATAATGCAAATCGCATGCAGTCATTCTCCCCTTAGAAATATTGCCTCCGGAGTTAGCTGACGGGTTAGGGCGCGGAGAGTGGCCCTTCCAGTCCAATGCTGGATTCACCCCCACAATTGGGTCCCCCGGTTGTTGTTTCCAACAATTTGGCTAGCGCCAGTGTAATGAACATTAACAAGCCTGTCAGATACACTCTTTGCTGCTGAGAGGAGATGACACCAGGCTGCGCCAGCCATAGGACGTAAAGGGACAAGCTTCCCACGATTCCAATATGATTCCATCATTTGGACTCAGGAATAGAAACCCTATGATGAATGCGCATGAAAACGGGAGAAAAAGGGCAAAAAAATTGAGGTGTTGGCAAAATCACGGAAAAGAAATTGGAAGAAAATCTTAATGCTGTCGGGCGATTAGACAAAAACAAACAGTTTCATCATGATGAAACTGGTCAAAGATGCTAAGAACATCGCCGCCAATTTGGCAATATTATTGGCCATGACATGAGGAATGATGTGCACTTCGAGCACTAACGGCGCGATTACCCATAAAATTAAGTCGTTCACCACAATATTGATGACCGACTGAATCACAAACAAAACGCGCTGACGCACCGCATCTTTGCCCTTGGACCGCACTTGATGGCGGAAGGTCCAACGGCTATTCCAAATATAACTATTAAGAATCGCGGCAATGACAGCAATGGTGTTATACACCACCAGCTGATCCACGTTTCGCGTCGGAAATAGCCAGTAGAGGCCATTAAAAAATAACAAATCAATGACCGCATTGCCAAATCCCACGGAAACGAATTGGATAAATTGGTAGAGCCGCGTCATCTGCCGGCCCGAAACTCTCTGATCGCTTGTTCGTACAGCTGCACGAGTTCTTTCGTCGGTTCCTGCCATCCCCATTTCTCCGCTTCTTGCCGCGCTTTAGTGGACAACACCGCTAATCCCGGCTGGTCATGAATGAGTCCATGCACCATTTCGCCTAGTAAATAAGGCTGATCGCTGGGAAATAATCGGCCAGCGCCTGAATGGTCGATCAATTCATGAGAAGGCGCGGATTCCGCCGCCACGATGGGCAGACCCGATGCCATCGCCTCCAATAAGACGAGACCTAGCGTCTCGGTGGTGCTGGGAAAGACAAAAAAATCGGCGGATGCATAAGCTGCTGCTAATTCTTGCCCAAGCAACTTACCCACAAAGGTCGTTGGCGTCTTCTCGAACCGTTCCTGGAAATACTCGACGGCCGGTCCATCCCCCACTAAAGCCAGATGAACCGACGGATTGCGCTGAAAAAGCGATAAGAGGCGTGCCAACCCTTTTTCCTTGGCAATCCGGCCCACATATAACGCAATAATTTGATCGGGGTTTCCCGAGCTTAAGCGCGCCCGCATCGACTTGTCCCGTTGCCGGGGATGAAAAACATTCAAATCAACGCCGCGCCGCCATACCCGGACACGTTCAATGCCATGCGACGTGATCTCATTCTGAATGGCCGCCGATGTCGCTAAATTATAAACGGCTTGATTGTGTAGCAGCCGCAATAATCCCCACACAGCGGGTTTGGTGAATCCCAAATGATAAAAATCAGCGTATTGAGCAATATTGGTATGATACGACGCAACAAGCGGACACTTTAATTGGCGAGCCGCCCATACGCCTGCAATGCCCAGGACGAAGGGATTGACAACATGGACAATATCCGGACTAAATTCCCGCAAATAGCGTGTAACCCGAGGCGTAGGCCATCCCCATGGCTTGCCACCATAGACAAACCCAACCGAAAAGGTCGGCACAGGCTTTACCGGAATGCCTTCAAATTCGGCTTCTCCGCCTTCCGGTGCCACGATTAAAATCTCATGACCCATCCGCCGAAGTTCGCGCACCGTCGCGGTCACACGTGTTACCACACCATCTGTTGATGGCCACCAAGTTTCGGTCACGATTGCAATTTTCATTCGGCTGCCGTCCCCAAGTGCTTGATTCGCACGCCAAATCCCACCATATTGTCCAAGTTAAACCGCACTGTGACTTTGAAACCCACATAGTATACCATAGCCGTATGATCCTGTCGTTTCCTTTGGCAAACTCATCAATCGCCAGCTCTTTCGCCTCGTCCCAAAATGTGTCACAATATAAAGAAAAACCAGGGGGCGATACGATGAATGATCGATCATGGGATCGGCTAAGTGGGTTGATTATCGGCGCAGCAATTGGAGTGGTGGCAGGGATATTGCTAGCTCCAAGCGCCGGAGAAGATACACGCGGCACCATTAAGCAAAAGACTCAAGATTCTTTAGGGCAACTTCAAAACAGTGTGCGAGACATTCGTGATTCATTAACGCAAAAAAGCCAAACCCTTTTTAAGAAAGCCGTAACAGAAATTCCGCTGGATGATGCAGATCTTGCGGACACCGACTCTCACGAGGACCAAGGTGCATGAGCATTGCTGGCGCGCTGACGGTTATTGCAATTTGTTTTGCCGTTCTGACGCTTTTGGTTGTGGGGTCCGGCATCGCGCTCCTGGTTATCGCATTGCGTGTGATTCGTTTGGAAAAAAGCATTGGGCAAGAAATCGCCGGCATCAAGGACCAGCTGGCTGACATTCTCCATGTTGCTAAAGAATCGACCACACGGATTGGTCAAACGGTCCAAGAAGTGCGTTCCTCAGCGTACCGGGTTGGACTCTTAGCCGCAGGCATTGCCGGATTTCTTCAGTCGCGGCGCGGCGCCAAAGAGCTAACGCGTCCGAAGAAATCACGTCCTTGGTGGGTATCTGGTCTCGCCTTGGGCTACTCCCTATGGAAAGACCGCAAACGTTCCCAGTCTTCCTCCCATGCCTCCTAACAACGACGGAATTTGTGCCTGATGAATAGCCTGTGAGCCAGTCGCCTGTCCACTGGCTCACATTCTTATTCCCCTCTCCATATTGGTGTACAGTCAAGAGTTTCACCACCCCATCATCATGGAGAGGAGCGGTGTTCATGAATAACGGCCCCGATCCCTGGCACGTCGATAGCCTGATGCAGCGTTTGCAAGACGCTATCGGCTGCATGGCCGACGACTATCACCATCATGCCAGTCCTTCTCGCATCTACCAGCATCTCGTTTTAATGCATGAAATTTTAGAGGTCTTGGCGGTTCAACTGCCTGTCGTTTCAGGACCCTTGCCCATCCGTCGGCAAATGGAACGCCATGCGCATTTCGGTACGGAAGAGTTGTAGGACTCGGTCATGAAGACTAAAGACCAATGAGGGGGCTTGATCCAATGAGAAATATTGAGCATCGGCGGCATCAGTGCCCGCACGCAAGCTTCCTCCTACAGGATGCCCCAAGAAGAAGCTGATAATCGTTTCATTGGTTGGAGTCGACCACGTCCCAAACTGGCGATCGAGCACAACATCAAGTCCTGTTTCCTCTTTGACTTCGCGGATGGCCGCCTGTGCTACGCTTTCGCCGAATTCTACCCCGCCCCCCGGTAACGTCAGCCCGCCCACAGCCGGCGGGTAGCGGCGCGTCACGAGGACAATCTGCTGTTGGCGTGGCTCGTACACCAATACCGCTGCTGCGGGCAATGCCCGTTCCCAATATACGAATCCACAATGTTGGCAATAACGGCGTTCTTTACCGTCCCATTCATGAGCAGAGAGTGGCTGCCCGCAGAGCGGACAAAACTTCCACTGAGATGCTGGAGCATGTCGCCACTGTACAAAGTCATTTGTCTCAGAGTCTTTTGCCATCTGTTCTCACCCTAATCATTTCCCGGCCTTAGGATTATGCCGATAGACTCTACCGCCTCTCATTACATCTTCCCATGGAAGCCACCCCACGGCAAGCTTCTGAAAATCTCCTCTTTAGGCATTAGCGGGCGCAATGTGGCAAATCGCCGCAGGGCGTTTGATGCGCAGCGTCAAGGTTTCCAGCACACGCAACCGGTGATTCATCGACGTGGATTCCACATACCCAACGACCGCATCGATGCCGATCGCCAAGTCCATATTTTCTGCTCCCGCTGCCAAGACCAATACCGTATGGGTTGGCATCAAGGGCGAAACATAAACGCCTTGCTCGGCCAGTTTTCGAATTTGTTCGATTTCCAACACACCCGTATTGCCATACAGCCGGTGCCATGTTGCAAACAGTTCTGGGCCAACGACAACGGTATAAGGGGGGTAAAAACCCGCGGCACTTAAGACGTTGATCGCTCGCACCACATCATGAAACCCACTATTCGGCTGCTCTTCACCAGGCGTCAATACCTGCCGGCCAGAAACGGTCAGAAGCCCCTCAATCTGATTGCTAGCGTCGCCCTCTAAAATCAAACGGTCCTCTGCTTGCGCAACTAATGAGGCCGCCGCCTCTGCCATGGACCAGTCGATGGGGATTCCCTGAGCCCGCGCCGACTCAATGTCTCGCCAAAACACGAGAAAATCCCTGTGCAGCAGGGGAATCTTTTGATAAAGGCGGTGGGCTAGACGAACCGCATCATTGGTTTCACCTACCATATCCACCTGGCCTTGACCACTAGGCGGTGTGCGGTCGACGGGAATCACTTGAACACCTGATCCGACCGGTCCAAACAGTGACAAAAAGCGACGGCCGGTGACTTGCTGAGCGATAACGCGCCGTACGGCCTCATCCAGCAAAGCCCACTCACGCTCATTTAGCGGTGCTTGGTCACGTTGCAAAAACTCCATGATTATGCCTTCTTTCCGGCGTCTTTTAAGGGGCCTACGGTCCACCCACTAGCATCAGCGTTTTGCCATTGATATTCCTGATGTGCCAAAATGCGCCGCATTAAGGGCGCGAAGTCTGGGCTTTCTTGTTCTACCCACGCTAAAACATGTTGATAGACCGGTTTCTGCGGTGAGTCGGGGGATACACGATGCCCTGAAGCTTTACGCCAGTCAGGATATTGGCCCATAGGCGTTAAGGCTTCGGCGATCCATCCCAAATGTTTCATTTCCTCCACAGCCCGGTCTTCATCGTTCATGCCAAGAGATGGGCCATGCACTGCGACAAAATACTGGAAAAGGTAGTTCAAAATTTGTTGGTATTCAAAGCCCAACAGCGTTTGCAGATGCTGCGCCACCTCGGCGACTGCGACGTTTGGCCCCGCTTCAAAATCAGGTGCAGTCCCCTCGGTTTGCTCCGCCATCTCCTGAAATTGGCGCCGGTGGTCCTTTTCGTCCACAATTATGCGGGCCAACAGGGCCTGAATACGCGGATCATCAATACGTTCGCGATGATCCGCGTATTGCGCAATGGCCTCGTTTTCGGCCGCAATGTCTATCACTAACGCCTCTTTGAGCACCGTGACGGGCTCCGCATGGCGCGGCGTCAAATCCGGGACGCCTTGCAGAGACACGACCGTATGCGCGAGCCATTTTAAGTGGCGCATTTCATCGCGAGCGATGGATTCGATACGCGGCCCATAGACTTCAGCAACCGTCCAAGCATGCGTCAAATAGTGGACAATGGCATCATGTTCTCCCCGAATATCTGCATTGAGGAGCCGAATTTGTTCGTCGTTGTTCGTATCGACCATCTCCTCTTGAGAATCGCTAGGCCTTATCCAAGTTCTCCTTAAGCACCTTGAGTTCTTGTCCCATGGTTTGCATTTGAGTTTGCGCCAGCGTTAAAAACTTTTCCAGCTGGGGTTGACGCTCCCGGTCGACTTCCATAATATGGCGCAATTCATTATACAAGTCCAACGCCCGATCCAACTCTTGCCGCACGGTTTGCATCCGCTCCTCTAACTGCGCGCGGTATTCGGCCGCCTCTTCCGACTGAATTAAAGGCTGAACCGCTTCCATCAACCACACGTCATCCGTTGACAGCCGCAATGCAATCGCCGCGGACCGAAACGGAGTTGCTGCCTGAATCCACGTCAACGGATCTGGAACGGGCACACCGCGGACATACCCTTGCCATAACGGACCCGCCAGTTCAATGCGGCGATGAATCGACATCGTCATCGCTAGCGTTTGATCTTCGGGCCATTGCCTCACAAATACCACACGTGCGGGATCGGCCATCAAGTACCCGACGACCGTTTGAATGACCGGGCTGTTATAGGCTATCCGGCCAATATAGGTCAAAATCTTTTGTTGATCGGCTACCACCCGCTTTGCCTCCTTTTTCGGCTAACACGCTATTAAAAACATGCCCCGTAAATGGTTCCGTCACTCAGTGGAATTACTTTCCTTAGTAGCATAGCACAGCCCGTTATGTCATAACAGGTTTTTGCCCACGAGCTCCTTTGACCGCCAAAGCTGGGTATACTAAGTGGGAAGATTATCCTGGCGTGCTAACCTTTACTAATGGAAACATGGAGAAACCATGCGGGTATTTGGAATTAACCCGGTTCCGACTCTTGTCAGGCCCTGTATAATAAGAGTGAAGCCGACTTCGATCAAAGTATTTCAGAATAGGCAGGAAAATTGGCCGACACCGCGAATACTATGATAACGGCTGAACATACCGGACACTCGTCACCGGTATGTGTTCCATAAACTGGAGCAACCCACGGTATCTCGGCCGCATTGAAGTAGAGAAGAAAGGAGCGGCGGCCATGAAAACATTGACAGAGAGAGAAATCAAAGCATTGATTCATCTCCTGGGAGATGACGATATCAAAACGGCTCAAATCGCACGGCAGAGACTGATTGAATCTCGCCAGGAGGCTCAGCCATTTCTCGAAGATGCTCGTACGTCCCTCGATCCTCATGTGCGCACACGCGTATACAGTATTCTGGAACGCCTGCGCCTCGACGAATTAGGGGAACGTTTTCGTCATTTCGCGGCCATGCCCTCCGCTTGGATCGATTTAGAAGAAGGCGCGTTTCTCATTGCGGAATCCGGATACCCCACCATCAATCGCCAACACTACCGGGACATGCTCGATAGTATGGCTCAAACCTTTAAGGAGCGGATGGAGGAGCAAGGGCTCAAAGGGCGCGAACTAATTGAGGCGTTAAATCACTATTTCTTTGAAGAACTAGGATTTACCGGCAACCGCGACAATTATTACGACGCGGATAATAGCTACCTCAATCAGGTGTTAGATCGTCGGTTGGGCATTCCTATCAGTCTGTCTCTTGTCTACCTTCTCATTGCGCGCCGCTTGCGCATTCCTGTGGTGGGCATCAGCATGCCAGGGCATTTTCTGTTGCAATATAATGACAGTCTGTTCATTGATGCCTTCGAGAAAGGACAGCTGCTCAATCGCGGAGAATGTGTGCAGTTTCTCATGACCAATGGATTTGGATTCCATCCAGCCTATTTGAGTCCGACGCCGACCAGGTTCATGTTGGTCCGCATGCTCACCAACCTCATTCAGATCTACAGCACGCAAGATCCCGATCGGGCAGACTCGCTCAGTGCATTCCGCGACATGCTGACCCAGTCCTATGCCAAAGTCTGACGGTTCGCCGTCTTCTAACACCCCAGCTGCCATTCAGCTCTACGGGGCATTGGCCGTTGGGGTGTTATCTGTGTCGAGCGCGGCTGTTCTGATTCGTTTAGCCCATGCTCCTGCATCCGCCATTGCATTTTGGCGCCTTTTCTTAACCAGCCTCCTTTTGCTTCCGGTGCTCAAACGCCCTGCGCTCTCTGTTACGCGCCAAGCGTGGCCTATGATGGCCCTGTCTGGCATTTTTTTAGCCGCTCATTTCATTTTCTGGATTCACTCATTGTCCTTGCTTCCGGTAGCTCTCTCCACCGCCCTGGTTTCCACCCATCCTCTCCTGGTTGCCTTGTTTCGCCGCCTTCAAGGACATCATCCCTTGCCTCGTGGTACCCAATGGGGCCTGGGGCTCTTAGCTGCCGGGCTCGCCACATTGGCGCTGGGGGCAGGCCCTCATGTGTCCTGGCTAGGGATTGCCGATGCGTTGGCGGGGTCCTTATTTGCAGGCGCCTACATCCTAACGGGCGCTTATGCCCGTCGTACCCTCTCGGCGACGACTTATTCGTGGGGCACTTACACTGCAGCCTCTTTCATACTCGCACTTGGGCTCTGGGGCCGCCAAGGCAATTTCGGCCCTATGTCTTGGCATCTTCTGCTGCTCTATGGGCTGATGGCGGTGATTCCTACTTTGGGCGGCCATACGCTATTTAATTGGATGCTCCGGTTTGTGCCCGCCTCCCATGTCTCATTAGCGATGGTCGGGGAAATCCCCGGGGCTGCTCTCTTAGCGTGGCTCGTGTTACACCAGCTGCCCACCTTTGCCATGTGGCTCAGTATTCTCCTGATTACATGCGGCATTGCTATCGCGTTAAGCACCGAACGCATGCGGCCTTAGCGGTAAAAGCTCTAGCATTTTAGTTCCCCACAAATACCGATATAATATCCGTAAAAGGCAAAGGGGCTTGGCGCCATGACCATCTGCGTAGACGGCTTAGTGCTAGCCGGGGGACAATCTCAACGAATGGGCCGCGATAAAGCGGAGTTGTTGCACCCCAGCGGTGTCACGTGGGCCGAATATGCCCGCCATACCCTACAACAATCCGGCGCTCAAACCATTTGGATCTCGCGTCCGTTCGGCTATCAACCCCGGACTTTTTACGATGTGGTTGATAATACGCCGCATCCTGGTCCCTTAGGCGGTATCGCGCAAGCCCTCACGGTATCATCTGCAGATTTTCTCGCCGTCCTCGCCACCGATTTGCCTTTTGCCAGCCCCCGATTATTTGCTCATCTCTTCTCGCACTTGGGGGAGGCCGACGGCATCTTTCCGTACTGGCGTCAGGACCGGCAACCGCTGGCCGGATATTGGTCCGTTCATCTACTGCCCGCCCTCCAGCAGTTTCTATCGCACGGTGGCCATAAAGTTCAAGAGTTTTTGGCATCGCAGCGCATTCTTTGGGTTCTTGTGCCCGAGCCAACCTGGATCGTCAATATCAACACTCCCGAAGACTGGGCACATTGGCAGTCGACTAGTCTCCCCGAAGGGAGCGTGCCCTAAATGGCTGTGATGCAGATCGCGGGATATTCCAATACGGGTAAAACCCGCCTCATTGAAGCTCTCTGCCAGCAACTCCCTGGGCCTGTTCTGGTTGTGAAATTTTCTCATCACCGACCTCGCCCTGACCGCGTAGGCTCAGACACCGACCGATTCGCCCATGCAGGTGCCCACACCGTGCTCATGCAGCCCTATCAAGCCACCTGGCGGAGTCCTTTTCCACTTCCCATCGATTGGAGGCAAGTAGACCGGTGGTATCCATGGATTCTTTGGGAAGGAGCAAAATCGGTCGCGACGCCGAAAATTGTTGTCGGGTCAGAGCTCTTAGTACAAGAACTTGACAACGTGCGCGCCGTTATCGGACCCACCCCACCGTCAGAGGTCGATCTCTGGTTTAAAGCCCCCTTGCCTTTAACACTGGCCCTAGCCTCACAAGCCGCGGCTTGGATCATTGAACATCACATGGCGCTCAGTTTTTCGGTGGATAACATTCCTGTTCTGCCACCCAGGTCTAGCGAGCGCCCACTAGGAAAGGAACCGCTATGAGATATATCTCCGTCGAGGAGGCTATAGCCCTCCTCATTCACCACACCCCGCCCCTACAAGAGACCGAGTGGGTGCCACTCACCCAGTCGAGCGGGCGTACCCTGGCCATGACCATCACGGCCCAAAGCGCCGCGCCCCCGTTTGCACGCTCAGCCATGGACGGCTATGCCCTCAAAGCGCTAGATACCCCGGGCACTTTCCGCATCGCTGGTTACGTGTCGGCCGGGGAGGTTTTGAGGAAGCCCCTGCAAGCAGGCGATGCTGTACGCATTATGACCGGGGCCCCACTACCCGAAGGACTCGATGCGGTCATCGAACAAGAGGCCGTCGAGCTGCAAGCAGGGGTAGTACATGTCGCACAACGAGTTCAGCCTGGACGCAATGTCACGCTGCAAGGATCGGAATTCCCTCAAGGCACAGTCTTAATGCGGCCCGGACAGCGATTAGGCTCTTTGCAGATCGGAGTCTTAGCCCTCGGAGGCTATGCCCACATCGCAGTCTACCGCCGACTTCGCGTACTACTCGTCACCTCAGGTGACGAACTCATAGATCCAGGCAATGCCCTGGGACCTGGACAAATTTATAATGTGAACGCCTCATTATTCTATAGCTTACTGCACGAGTTAGGCGCCGATGTGACAGTCCAGCACCTTCCCGACACCCTAGACGCGGTCCATGAGTTCTTTAATCGCCCCGATCTCGCAGCTTATGATCTAGTACTCACAACCGGCGGGGTGTCGGTGGGGGACAAAGATCACATTATTCATTTCTTACAACAACGCGCCCAATTGCTTTTTTGGCGTACTGACATGCACCCTGGCAAATCTATTGCTGCAGCGCGATATCAGGGAACGACGATCCTCGCTTTGTCAGGCAATCCAGGCGCCGCGTTAATGTCTTGGTACAATATTGCTCTACCCTTTTTGGTCGCGCTGTTGCATGCGCAACTGCCAATAGAACGAATGTCCGGACGATTACTGCAAGATTTCCCTAAAAAAACACGGGAAACCCGCTTTCTACGCGCGAGACTTATAAGGCAACCAGACGGTTGGTATTTTGATACCAACCTCCCCCAGCAATCCGACCGGATTACCACTTATGAAGCGGCGGATGTCTTGGTCGTCATCCCGCATGGTAGTCCTCCAGTTCCTGCCGGCACCGTGTTAGAAGGCAAAAAAATTCCAGGACTAGGCTCCTTGCATTTGACGTGGATAGCTCGCGAAAATGTAGCGTCGGATCCGAATTCTTAGACCATGGATTGTTCTGGAATTATTTAAAAACTTGGCCAGGAGGGAAACAAAGCCATCATGTCTATCTCGAATATACATCAGGCCATTGCACAATGGTCCCAGCACTTTTCTGGCAGGTTCACACTTTATGCAGAACATTTGCAGACCCATGAAGTCGTCGCCCATGAGCCAACCCGCCTAATGGAGACCGCATCGGTCATTAAACTGCCTATTATGATTGCTGCGATGGACCAAGTGGAAGCCGGTCATCTCGATTTAGCCACCCCACTGGTGTACACTCGTGACGATTATGTCGAAGGTTCCGGGGTAGTGCAAAATCTCACCCCGGGATTCGCCCTGTCACTCCACGACGCCCTGACCTTGATGATTACAGTCAGTGACAATGTCGCCACCAACATGGTGCTACGGCAGATCGGATTGGAGACGGTCAATGCGGTGATGCACCGCTTAGGAACGCCTCATATCCATTTATATAAGCGCATTGATTTCGCACAACCTGGACCTATTGGCATAGCCCCCGCCGACGAAATCGGCGGGCTGCTCAAAAGCCTCTATCACCGCACACTCATTAGCCCCTGGGCCTCCGGTATCATGTGGGACATTCTCACACGCCAGCAATACAATACGATCATGACACGCGACTTGCCTTATCATCTGCTAAACGAGGAGGGCGACACGCCGGCCTTGGTGCAAATCGGCAGCAAAAGCGGATCCCTCGAAGGCATTCGCAATGATGTGGGCATCGTCACGTCCAAATGGGGGGACTATACCGTCGCGCTCTTTAGCGCAGAGTGTGAAGACTTGCGCTTTCATGTCGACAATGAAGCCATGCGCCTGTTACCACGCCTCACCCGGCTGCTGTTTGACCATTTTCTCGGGCATTACCTGCCATGATACCGAAAAGGCCCCCTACATCCTTTTCCCAGCGCCATTGGCGTCACGCGCTTTGGGTCGGACTATTTGTCGCCACAGGATTTGGTCTCTTTCTGTCGAGTTGGCGGCGCGCGCTCGGACCTTGGTTTCCGGCGGTCCAAACGATTCACGAGTGGGGAGGCATTATTTATGCCCTCGCCTTGTTGGGATGGTCCGCGCGCTTCTATCCCTGGCCAGCCCCGGTGGGCAGAACACAACCGGCCTTTACCCGCTGGGCCCTCTTTTTCTTAGTGCTGCTCTGCGTCAGTGGCGTGGCCCTGTTTATAGGACCCTCGTGGACACGGTCAATCGCCACGGTGGTGCATGGAGCGAGCGCCGCGGGATTGGTCATCTGGGTGCTTACGCACCTGCTGACCCATCGGCCGACACCCTTGTCACGCGCTACCCCCTCATCAAGACGGCGCGCTCTGCACTGGATCTTAGCCACAGTTGCCACCGCCCCTTTTGTCATCGCCTTACCCAATTTACTCATGATGTTGAGCGGGCGGATCTTTCAGCAAGGGCGCACGCAAGGAGCCTTACCCGGCTTTGTGCCTTACACCGTCATTGATGGCTACCCTCAATTCACACCACAGACGTGGCGGCTTTGGGTCGATAGCCCCGTGAAGCGCACGTATCGTCTAGATGAATTGCAGCACATGCCTCCCACCTCAAGGCGTCTCAACTTCGAATGTGTGACCGGGTGGGCCGTGAATGGTGTGCAGGTGGAGGGCATTGACCTCTTGCATTTCCTCGAATCTGTAGGATGGCAACCCGAGCACACGCCGTGGGTTCTATTCTTTTCCGGCGACGGCGTCTACACAGAGTCTTTAAGCGCGGAACAAATTCACCAATATCAACCCCTATTGGTCTACGCCATGGATGGTCAGCCGTTGGCGGCCTCGCAAGGATATCCGCTGCGCTTGCTCGTCCCCGGCATGTATGGGTACAAGTCCTTAAAGTGGCTGGTGCGGATCGCGTTTTCTCCCCACGACCAGTTAGGCTATTGGGAACAGCGTGGGTATCCGCAAAATGCCTATTGGGGATCCTATCACGGATTTTGATGTCCCTCTATGGCGCTCTCCCAAGCATCCACATCAAATCCAATCCGGTGGTGACCATTCACGAACCAAATAGGGCGACGAATCAACCGCGGCTCTTTAGCCATGGCTTCCAGCCAATCGGCCTCATCTTGAATCTGCTGGACGTACCCTTTATACGCAGGGCTCCTTTTGGATACAATGGCTGCAATGCCCCCCACCCTCTGAGCCAACTCCCTCAGTTCTTCAACGTTCAGAGGCTTTTCAATCAAGTCCCGTTCGGAAAAGGCAATACGGTGTGCGCCAAGCCACGCTCGCGCTTTAGCACAGGTGCTTCACCGTCTATAACAATAGAGCTGCGTCGTCATATCTTCTCCCCCTTATCAGTTCCGCGTTTGGCCGCGCAAGCATGGCAAATGCCATAGAATTTTAGTTCATGATCAAGCACGGTAAAGCCACGTTCTTTAAATATCCGCGTTTCCAGCGTATCCAGCAAATCTTCCCCATATTCCTCGACACGTCCACAGCGCACACAAACGAGGTGGTGATGGCGGTGAGTTTCTTCTTGGTTAAATTCATACCGCGCCCGCCCATCATCAAAATTAATCCGCGTCAAAATTTCGAGGTGGGTTAATAATTCCAAAGACCGGTAGACCGTCGCCAAACCGATGTCCTGAAATTTCTTTTTAACGAGCTGATGCACTTCTTCCGCCGAGAGATGCTCCCCCGGGTGCTCAGAGAAGATGCGGATGACCAGTTCGCGTTGAGGCGTCAGCCGCTTCGACCCCTCTTCCAGCTTCCGGTATACGGATGATAGTCGTACCACGCGCACCCCTCCGTTCTCAATCCCTTGAGAATAGTCTATCATGGCAATCGCCATTTCGTCTTCGCGTCTTAACAGAAAGATTCACAACTTATGACGAATCATTGCAAAGCTGCTTCCAGCCTCTATGGCTTAAGCGGTTGGGAGCCCGTCAAGGGTCGCACCACGCGTTAAGATGAGCGATTCCAGCCGCGATAAAAGCTCCACTTCCAATTGTGAGACGTGTTGCATCACGGCGACGTTCCCTGCGTGGGAGGCCCAGCGAGCCATCTCGCGATGCAGTTCCTCGTACACGGGAGTGAGCCTGGGATCGTGGATAAACGAAGGATTGAGATGACAGGCGTGTAGATCGCTCACTTTGTCGATATCCAATAACCCCGGGGCATAATAAACCATCCCGCTAAAGGCCTCTTGGAAGACAACACGGCGAGCATAAGCCAAAAACCACTGGTCAGGGCCTATCGTTGGGACCGGCGGAATCTGGTAACCTAAGTGGCCCACGGCGACAATCTCATCAGGAGGAACCGGCCGTGAAAAGACGTAGCCTTGCACCGCCGGAACTTGTTGTCGTGCCATCAACCGAATCGCATCACGCACCGGAACCGTCTCGACGCCCTCGATGACGAGCTTGAGCCGCATGAAATCCGCGATTTGCATGAGCGCGGCCACCAACCGGATATTATGCGGATGACGTTCCAAGTCCCGCATAAATCCTTGGTCGATTTTGATGATATCGATCGGTAATTCTGCTAACCGAAAGAGGCTGGCATAAGCACGCCCCATATCGTCCAAAGCAATTTGCACCCCGAGGTGCTTAAGGGAGGCCAGTTGTCCCTTGGCACGCGGCAGAGAAAGAAACTCATCTTCTTCCAAAATTTCCAGCACCAAGCGCTGGGGCGGAACACCAGACGCCTCAAGACGCGAAGCAATCGCTTCCACAAATCCGGTCCGGAGAAAGTCGCTCGCAGCAAAATTGACCCCGATCATGAGGTCCAAGTGATCGTGCCGGTACCACCTTTGCCATTGGCTTAAGGCCTGCTCCAACACCGTAAGGCTTAATTGATATTGTTCGTCGGAACTTAAGCGCGTCAAAAATTCCGCGGGTCCCAAAATCCGCTCTCCCATTTGCAGGCGCGCCAATGCCTCCACCTCTTGCACGGCGCCCGTGGCCAGATCCACAATCGGCTGATAGACCACAACCACTTGATCCAGCGTAAACTGAAACGGTACACCAGGCTGGTGCTCGGGTAGTTGCCGGGTTAAGGGTTGATAACGGACGACCCACTGGGAACGCTGGCCTTTTTGGGCTTTGGACTGGTACAAAGCGATGTCAGCTAACCGAATCAAGGTTTCTGCTTCCCGTGCGTCGTCAGGAAAATAGGCAATGCCGGCACTGGCGCCCACTTTCACCCTGACATCAGCGCTCACCGGTATCGGCGCGTTCAATTCATGACTCATGCCTTTTAACAAGGCCTCTAACGTCACTGTGTGATCCGGCTCCAACACCATGAGCCATTCATCCCCACCGAGGCGCACCAAATGCCCGTGCCCGGCTAAACGCCGGGAAAGGCTTTGGGCGACGATTTGCAACACGCGATCGCCGTGGTCGTGGCCCCACGTATCGTTGACCGTCTTAAAATCATCCAAATCGATCATACCGACTGCCAGTTGGCGTCCTTCAGCTTCGGCCCGCTTTAGCGCTTGGGGCAAATAGTCTGCTAACCAGAGCCGGTTCGGTAAGCCCGTTAAGGGGTCATGGTGTGCCAAATCCCATGCTTGTTGTTGTGATTGTTCGAGCCTGTTCCTCGCATCTAAGGCATCTAGTCCGTGACTCATCAAATCGCCGATATGCGACAACAGCTCCATGATTTTGTCGGTCATCGCGTGCGGCTTGGCGCTGATCACGGTAAGAACCGCATAGCGTTGCCCACCGCGGCGCAAGGGAATGGATGCTGCGGCACGGCCCCCAATCTCCTCAAAGAATTGACGAAGCGTATCTGGCATCACGGGGTCACTCGCCAAATCCGGATGGGACACGGGTTGCTGGCTCTGCCACGCAGCCTCCGGCGGGGGGACGGGACTGTGATCAAAAAAGGGAGTAAATTTTTGATTGGCGTCTTGACCAGGTCCCGCTATTGCTAAGAAACGCCAACGCAAAGACGGCGCATTCTCTACCGGTTGCCCCACCCAAGCGACGAGAAACAAACCGCCTTCAACCAATCGTTCGCAACTGGAAGTCAAAATCTCGTCCGCCGTCTTGGCTTGTAAGATCGTATCGCCTTGCCGCAACAACGACCGGTAGAGGTTTTGCAGTTCCAAAAGGGTCGTGACCGTACGAGACAGTCGTTGTCGGGCCACACGTTCGGAGCGTTGCAATCCAATACGCCGAATCCCCTCTTCGATATCGACAACAAGTTCTTTTAAGAGGGTTTGTAGTTCCGGGTTAAATCCTACCATCTGACGATGATAAACGGTGAGAACGGCCGCCACATGGGATCCGTGACGAATCGCCAAGGCGGCGCTGGAACGTAAGCTAAACCGATTTAGCCAATCCCGCCAGGGCCTCATGTCGATGCCCTTGGGCGGATAATCAACCACGTCAACAAACTGGGGCTGACCGGTCATTAATGCGTGTCCGGTTGGCCCTAAACTTTCTGGTCGCCCCGGCTGCCAGGAAATCGCCACCTGCTTGGGGTGACCCGGCCGCCGCATTGCCGATAAATAGTGCGTTTCACCGACGGCCGCCACCACCCGGACAAAACCGTCCCGACTAGGGACACCAACCCATGCCAAAGCCATCTTGCCGCGCTCGACGAGGATGCGGCAGACCGTCTCATAGACTTGAAACGAACTGTCTAGCGTCGGGAGGATTTGGTTAGTTTCCGCCAACACGCTATTTAACGCGCTCACATCCCGGAGATGCTGTGCCAGTTGTGCTTGTTCCCTGTGCGCGGCGAGTTCCGCTTGCTGGGCCCACAATCGGTCCAAGCCTTCTTCGGCGGACACAATGAGTTCTTTTAAGAGGCCACGCATGGGCGCATCAAAATAGTCCTGCTCTTGATGGTAGACCGCGAAAACGGCTTCCACACGCCCCCGCACCCGAATCGGCAGAGCCGCTCCAGAACCTAAATGATATTGCTGCAAGCGTCGGCGGATAATTCGCGGCAAGTCGGGGCCCAAACGGTTGATAAACTGTGGCTGGCCTTGGTGCAAGGCTTCTAGTGCTGGCACCCCCAGGCGGTCCAGGGGAAGATCGAGCAAATCGTCCTGCTCGGGTCGACGGAGTTCCTCGAGATAGCGAATATCACCGGCCTGCGCAACCACTCGCACAAAACCCGAACGGGCATCTGCCATCCCCACCCAGGCCAACCGCATTCCGCCCACGCGAACAGCCACCTCACATAACATGTGATAGAGATGAATGGGGTCCTGGGCCTTCCCTATTTCGCCGTTCATTGTCACAACGGTACGGTAGGCTTGGATCATCCGCGAGCGCTCATACTCAATCCGGGGAAGATAAGCTTCCGCCAACAGTACGAGGTCAGCTATCAGGCGGTTAAGGGCGACAGGCCCGACGGAAACTGGGAGATGACGCTGAAGGACCTGGGCTAACCGGGGATAGGCCTCAATATAAAGCTCTACGGACTGATGGCGCTCAATGAATAGCTGCACCGCTTGGCGCATGCGGTGTTGATCCTCCGGGCTCCCCGGCGGGTAGCGAAATTGTGGGACCTGGTTGACGATCCATTGCACCTGCTCACTACCGACTCCGTTATCAGCAAGTGTCTGAGCGATAAGGGCGGCGATCTCGTCCCAGTCAATGGTTGCTAGAATCGCATTGTCGTCGTCGTCCCACCAGACAATACTCGACATTTTAATCTCTCCTACATGTTCTAATCGGATTTCCCTATAGCACGACCGCCTCGGCTGTGAGCCCGTCGTGATTAGCAAATAGCACTTATTCATAGGCCTGTCGCATCCTTAGCCGAGACATCACGATAGAAGACAGTCGCTGGCGGTCTAACGTTCCCTATAGCTTAGGGTATCCCCACATGAGAAAGATGCGCCCCTTGTCGCGGCCCACGATATCCTTCGTAGGCTCAAAAGCACGACATCACGCCTTCGGGACGCAATGGTTCCGTTGTCTCTCCATAAACCCAGTATTTTAGACGTCCGAACCAGAAAGTCCTTCTTTAGGGTTGAGGAATTTTTGCAATCTATTCCCATTGCCCTGATCATAACCGTGTTGATTTGTACGAACCTTTGAGGCGATATACGGAATAGAGAGGCGCCTTTACAAGACATCAGTACCGTCATACCCCGTTATTGCTTGAAAACGGACTACGACCGTTTTCTCGAGCTCGCCCCCTTTTGGCCGGACCATGTTGCGCTTGTTCACGCGAAAGAGTCAAATCGTCTGTTCGATATACGGCATGACTTCTTTAACCCATCCCATAAAAGAAGCCATGGACCTCTGTGTTAGAGACCCATGGCTTTGGTGTTTGAAAAGGCTTTAGGTCCTTGCCCTAAAACTCCGCCAAGGTATGATACAAAACACTCTTTTGAACGTGCAAACGATTTTCGGCTTCATCAAAAACGACTGACTGGGGACCTTCCAACACATCAGCCGTCACTTCTTCCCCTCGATGTGCTGGTAAGCAGTGCAAAAAGATTGCATTTGATTTGGCCATGGCCATCAGCCGGGCATTGACCTGGTAGGGTTTTAAAGCCTCTCGCTTTTGCTCGCTGTCCTCATCTCCCATGGATACAAAGACATCCGTGGCCACAGCATCGGCTCCAAAAACGGCTTGCTCAGGATCCGACGTAATGTGAATCGTCCCCCCCGTAACCTCCGCTTCCTGCTGGGCATAGGCGACCACGTCCTCTTTGGGCATCCAACCAGCAGGACAGGCCACACTTACGTGCATCCCCAACTTCGCCCCAATCACTAGATACGAATTGGCCATGTTATTGCCGTCCCCTACATAGGTCAGCTTCGCGCCTGCCAAGTAGCCCGTGTTCTCCCAAATGGTCAATGCATCGGCTAACACCTGAAAAGGATGCGCCGCATCCGTTAAGGCATTAAACACCGGAACAGTCGCCCATTTTTGCAATTGTTGCACCATCTCATGACTCTTCGCCCGAACAACCAAGGCATCAACATACCGGGACAAGACGCGCGCCGTGTCTTCAATGGGCTCCCCGCGTCCCAACTGGCTGTTCTCCCAGTCCAAAATCACGGGAGCCGCCCCAAGCGACTGGATGGCAACCTGAAATGATACCCGCGTTCGCGTGGATGGCAACTCAAAGATCATCGCGACCGACTTGCCCCTTAAGGCATATTGAATTTCTGCGACCTTTGGATTGGCTTTCATCCATTGCGCCGTCATCAGTACTTGCTTGATTTCCGCTGGTGTCCATTCTTTGAGAGAAATCACCGAACGTCCTTGCACACGCATTTCTTTGGCCGATACCCGCTCTACCAATTTTACCGCCCCCTACCGCATTACTATACAATGATTAGGATATTTATTCAACCCTTTGGGAAATTCTTTGCGCATGTCCATAAAAAAGAGCGGAACCCCAAAAGGTTCCGCTCAAATCAATGACAATGACTATTTACGGGTTAAGAAAGCTCATGACGCCGCGGTAAAGCAACTCGACCCCAAGAGGCAACGCTTTCTCATTTACCATAAAATGAGGAGAATGATGCGGATACACTTGATTATCGTCCTCGGGGCGACATCCCACAAAGAAAAAGGCGCCAGGTTTTTCTTGCAGGTAGTAAGCAAAATCTTCCCCACCCATAGCGGGGTCGGGATGGATGATGTCGACCATTCCCTTCCATGCCTCTTCCAATCGCTTCACACTAGATTCGTGATTAATAACAGCGGGGTAGCCAAATACATACGACAGTTCGGCATCCGCGTCATACAACGCCGCCGTAGTCTTGGCAATATGCTCAATTTCATGCATCACGGTATTCTGCACGGTGTGCGACAACGTCCGCACCGTTCCTTTAATTTCAGCCGTCTCCGCAATAATATTGAACGTGACCCCCGATTGAATCATCCCGCAAGATACCACGGCAATATCAAAAGCGTTAAGGCGCCTGGACACAATGGTTTGCAAATTCACGACAATTTGCGATGCAATCAGCACGGCATCTTTCGTATGAGCCGGCTCGGAACCGTGCCCGCCTTTGCCCTTGACACGAATGGTAAATTCATCAGCATTCGCCATTAAAGGGCCGCTACGGATTCCAACAGTGCCTACGGGATCATTGGACCACAAATGCAGTCCCAGCACCTCATCCACGCCCTCCAAACAGCCGCCCGCAATCATGGCTGGCGCTCCCCCCGGGGGCTTCTCTTCGGAGGGTTGGAAAAATACACGCACAGTCCCTGGAAAATTTCGGTCCGCCGTTAAGCGCTCTGCCAGCCCTAAGACGATGGCCATATGCCCATCATGTCCACACGCATGCATCACCCCCGGGTGTTCGGAACTAAAATCAAGACCCGTTTCTTCCCGCAAAGGTAACCCATCAATATCCGCGCGCACAGCAATCGTCTTGCCCGGTTGGCTGCCTAGAATATCCGCCATGACTCCGGTCTCGGCTACTTCAACCGGCGTGAGTCCCATGTGTTTTAGGGCTTGTACCAAATACGCCTGCGTTTGCCGTTCTTGAAACCCAAGCTCCGGAATTTTATGCAAATCGCGACGGTATGTTATAATATCGGTATTCCATGCCATGGCTGATTCTCCTCCCCTTATTAAATAATGCGGTGGCCAAGCGCTGACGCAATAAGATTGGCTGCTAATTGGCCTGTTCGGTTATGTTCGTCCAAAATGGGATTGACCTCGACCATTTCCATAGAGGAGAGAATGTCACTTTCCGCCAGCAGTTCGAGTGCCAAATGAGCCTCTCGTTCGGTGAGACCCCCAGAAAAGGGCGTCCCTGAGCCCGGGGCGTATAAGGGGTCTACCGCGTCAATATCGAAGCTTAAATGCACGCCATCGGTGCCGTCTGTCACAATATCCATAGCCTTGGCCATTACGTCGCGCATGCCGTAACGGTCAATTTCATGCATGGAAAATACTGTCGTGCCCGATTGACGCAACGCTTGAGCTTCTGCGGGGTCTAGAGTTCTGACGCCCACATAGACAATTTTGGCGGGATTCACGAAGCGACCATGAAAGGAGGCCTGCAGCGCCGGATGCCCCAACCCAACGGCCGTTGCTACCGGCATGCCGTGAATATTTCCCGAAGGGGACGTCTGATCTGTATTGTAGTCCCCGTGCGCATCAAACCACAGCACGCCAAGATTTTGGAAATGACGCACTAAGCCGCCAATGGTCCCAATGGCAATACTGTGATCTCCGCCGAGCACTAAAGGATAGGCATCCTCTTCCACCGCCTTCTCGACGGCACGGGCCAACACCCGGCTGACTTTCACAATTTCGTCCAGATATTTAAGATTGGTCTGCGCCACTTCTCGGCTTTCGGGAACCGGCACCGGTAAATTGCCTAAATCCACGACTTGATGCCCGGCTTGACGCAGTTTTTCATGCAGTCCTGCGTAGCGGATGGCACTGGGGCCCATATCGACCCCACGCCTGTCCGCACCGTAATCCAAAGGCACACCAATAATCCGTACGGTTTTTGGTCCCACCAGAAATCCTCCCTTACCGTGCATCTTCTCCCATTATACCTGAGGCAACCTCAATCCCGGATGAGTAAATGCGTCGGAGGCGGTGCTTGCAAAAGTTTTTCCGGCCAACGCCCTTTGAGGAACCACCGCTCGGTTCCTAGAAAAATGTACCATGTCAATTTCCGTTGATAGGCCGGGTTGATTAACAGCTGTTCCTCTTTTCGATTGGTGATAAAGCCGACTTCCACATTAATGGCCGGCATTTGCGCTTGCCGTAGCACATACTGGTCAATGCGCGTGACCTTGCGTCGCGTTTTCGTAAAATATTGCAACTCTTCTTGCACATCATGGGCTAGATGATAGGAGCCTTTCCCGTCCCAGTAAAAGGTTTGCGGCCCATGTGAACCGGGATCCGCGGAGTTGCAGTGAATGTCGATGAGTACATTGCCCCCCGTTTGATTAATCCACATCGTACGCTGCTGCACTCGATATTTGCGGTGGCTAGGAATGGCGCCCGGATGATCCCACGTCAGCAACACCCGAGCCCCCGCCTCCTCAAACCATTGCTTTAACGCTAAAGACATCGCCAAGTTCACTTGATCCTCTTGCGCTACACGCCCTTTGGCCCCTGGGTCAAATCCCCCATGCCCTGGGTCTATAATAATCGTACGCCCCCGCAAAAGTGCCCCCGCAATTCCACCACTCGGAGCCGTGCCCGCTCCTGATAACAACAAACACGCTCCCACCACAATCCCCGCACCCAACCAGCGCTTCAGTAATTGCTGTATTGTGCCATTTATCTTCACATCGTCGCCCCTTTGTTCAATTGTTCATAAGATGGTCCATATGCCCACTTACCCTAGCGATTGTCATCACGGTCGTACCCATAGTGTGAGCGAGATGGCCTCAGAGTATGAACGCGGTCATAATATACACGACATAATTTGTCATGTATTTATTTCCTAGTTCTCTTAGGCTATATTCATTAACTCTTCTTCGCGGCAGTTTAGTTAAATAACCGCGATATAAAAAATTACCCTATACATTTTCTTATTTGACCTAAGCGAATTTTTTTAAAGATTTGTAGCGTCCTCACGATGTTTATTTCTTTTACTTGTGGTACATTATCAGCTAGGAGGGATGAATTATGGTGGGTACTAAGATTCGCGACCTGAGAAAGAAGCTGGGATTAACCCAAGAACAGCTCGCAGGCGACGAGCTGACCAAGAGTTATGTAAGCCAAGTCGAGTTAGGCCGTATCCATCCATCCCACAAAGCCTTGGATATCATGGCCGGTCGCCTAGGCAAGCCGTTGGGATTCTTTTTGGAGAACGGCGATGATATGCGCACCATTGAAGTGCTGTTGAAAGCAGCCCAAGCGCTGTGGAACAGCGGACGCCTAGAAGATGGCATGTTAGGCCTGCAAGAAGCCTTAACGCTGGCCGAGCGAACGGGACGCGAAGACATTCTCGCGCGCATTAAGGCTACGATGGGCAAATTAGAAATGTCTCAAGGCAATTTGGACGCCGCGCTAGCGCACTTGGAAGAAAGTTTGTTGCTCATTCATCCCGACGACCACCCTGTCCAAGCAATTGAAATTGCCAACACTTTAGGAATGGCAGCTGCGCGTCACGGTTCGTTTCATAAAGCCATGAATTCATTTCAGCAGGCTCTGGAGTATGCAGGACGCCTTACCAGCCGAGAAGGTCCTAACATTCGGGCCGAAGCGGCGCAGCATTACGGAGATTTTTGCTATAGTCAAAGGCAATGGGTTTCGTCTTTAGAGCTGTACCGTATGGCGCTTGACGAACCCCAAAAGTTAATTAGCGCTCCGCGGCGGGCAGAACTATTAACCCGTATAGCGGCCGCTGAATGGCGCTTGGGCCATCAGGCGGAAGCCACCAGCGCTATCGATGAAGCCTTAGGCTTGTTGCCCGACATCCGCGGCAATGAAGAACGCGCTGCCCTGCAAGCGGACATTGCGCAAGTCTTAACGGACTTAGGGCGGCTAGACAAAGCCCGGGAATTGCTAGAATCCTCCTTGACCGTTTTTGACCGCGTTCACTTTCAAGAAGGGCAAGCGGTCATATTAGAGGCGCTTCTTCGCACAACCGATTCGGAGCCCTTGGTCGAACGCTATACGACCCGCATTCTGCATGCGCCTGATGGCTGGCCATGGCAAGATACCAAAATTTATGCCCTTCGCGTCTTAGCACGGCGTGCCGTGGCTGCCGAAGATTATGCGCTGGCCAAAGACTATCTTAGCCGCGCTCTCGCCATGGCTCCTAACGAACGTCACCGGGACCTCGAATGCGAGTACTACATTGTCCAATCCCGTTTGGGAGATCCAGGCGCTTTGTCTCGACTGTGGGAGCATTTGAGTGAGGCTAACGACGAAACGACCGAACCGCGCAAATTTACTCCACGCCTTCCCGTCATTTCAGCTCCCGAGATGGCCGGCGTCGGCATTAGCTAATAAACAAGGCCCTTCTGTTCAACCAGGTGGGCCTTGTTTTTTATTTGCAACAGTTTTGTGTGAAATGGGAAGCTGACCATGACTTTACAACGCGTAATGCCAACAAAAAAAGCCCAAAAGGGCTTTTAGCGTTTGGAGAATTGCGGGGCTTTACGCGCCTTCTTTAATCCATATTTCCGGCGCTCTTTCATTCGTGCATCCCGTGTAAGAAATCCCCGTTGCTTTAGGGGCACACGCAAGTTGGTGTCCACCCGAAGCAAAGCACGCGCGATACCATGACGCACCGCACCGGCCTGTCCGGAAACTCCGCCACCTTCTACACGTACTAATACATCAAAACGACCCGATAGATCCACCGAATTGAGCGGAGCCATAATGGCCTTTTGCAGCGTTAACAATGGAAAATAGTCTTCCATAGACCGCCCGTTAATGAAAATCCTGCCCGTACCCGGCACCAAGCGGACGCGAGCTACGGCATTCTTACGGCGCCCTGTTCCCCAGAATTGCGCAACGGCCATTAAATTTTTACCTCCCATACTTGTGGCTGCTGTGCACTATGGGGATGTTCCGCATGCGGATATACTTTCAACTTTCTGTACATCGCGCGTCCGAGACGATTATGCGGTAACATTCCACGCACAGCCTTTTCCATAGCGAAAGCGGGTTTCTTTTGCATTAACTGGCGGTAGACGGTCCGTTTGAGTCCGCCAAGATACCCGGAATGGTGAAAATAAATTTTTTGATCCAGTTTCCGACCTGTCAATAAAACATCAGCCGCATTGACAATAATGACGTAGTCTCCGGTGTCAACGTGCGGTGTATATGTGGGTTTGTGTTTTCCGCGCAGAATCGTTGCCGCAGCAGTGGCAACACGACCCAGCGGCAATCCGGCGGCATCAATCACGTACCATTTGCGATCGACATCCTGGGACCGGGCCATATAAGTGGACATGAGTTTACCTCCTACCTCTGTGTGCCGGCGACACTGCCGACAACCGAACATTAGTATTTTACGGGCTTAGTAGTCTTGTGTCAAGCAGACAATCACGGTGCTGTCAATCACGACGGGAGAATTGACGAAGACAGGGCCCCAAGCGGGTGACGCCGTTAACTTTTCGGCAAGCTGGGGTAGGCGCCATCCCAGACAATGTCCAAGAATCCTTGAAAATCCGGAACCCCTTCCGTATTAAAAACCAAGATGCGCGACTGAGGTCCTAAGCCTAGGGCCTTGCGAGCCTCTTGAAATGGCAACTGATCCAAAAGTGTTACGGCCAGACCTAGGGGCATACTGCCCGACTCTCCGGCCATAATACGCGGATCAGTTCCAAGCGGGTTAGATAAAATACGCGTGCCCCGTGCCGCAACGCTATCCGAGCAGCGCACAAAAAATGATGTCCACGAACGTAGCAATGGCCATGCTAGAGGGTTAGGCTCTCCGCACGCCAAGCCCGCCATGACCGTTTCCATTAACCCCTCCACTTTGGCAGCCTGGGCATTGGGGTGCGCTGCTGAATTGAATAACGCTGGCGCAGAGAGAGGCTCTGCAATGACAATGGTCGGACACTGTGCACGGCCATATCGATTCGCATAATAGCCCGTTACGGCTGCGGCTAATGACCCGACCCCCGCTTGCAAAATAATGTGCGTCGGCGGCTGTAATCCGTGGCCATCCCACTGTTCAGCCGCTTCATGCGCCATGGTCAGATATCCCTGGATTACCCACTTAGGAATATCTTCATATCCCGGCCACGCGGTGTCTTGCACCAATAGCCATCCATTCGTTTTAGCCTTTTGCGCAACGTCACGAACGGTATCGTCATAATTCCTTTCAGTGACGTAGACCTGTGCGCCAACTTCTGCAATCCGCCGGACCCGGCTTTCGTGCGTCCCTTTAGGAAGATAAATAACGGCCTGTTGTCCCAACGCTTTGGCCGTCCATGCCACGCCCAATCCATGATTGCCATCACTGGTTGCGGCCAATACCATAGCGGGCTTCGTCTTTGCCCTGTCCTTCAGAACATCGACATGCAGGTCCTGCGGATTTAGCTGCCACCGCTCGGCTAACGCCTGGGCAATGGCCCACGTGCTTCCCAGTATCTTGAACGATTGGACCCCGAAACGGGTCGATTCGTCCTTCACAGCAATGGCCTCCACTCCTGCATAGGACGCCAACTGCGGCAATAACCGTGTCGGCGTCTTGTGATATTCCGGCCAGCCGCGATGATAGGATACCGTTTGCTCTGCCACGTGCATCGTCAAATCAGACAATAGCGGTACATCTTGGCGCCTCTCATGCACATTGCGTATCCATTCCACGGTCATAGGCATAGGCCTAACTCCTTTGGGGTTACTTGAATAATCATTGACGGGTTCATATAATATACTACATACTAAACAAAATCAAGAAAGTGGAAGGATGACGGGAATGACCATACGCGCCGGGCTCTTGCAGTTGCACCATGAACTCTCCGGAGAATACGACGTGGCCGCCCACAAGGCCGCCGCGATTCAAAAACACGTGGAATGGATTGGACAAGCTCATGCTAAAGCCGTTAACATCTTGTGTCTTCAAGAGCTCTTTTCTGCTCCCTATTTTGCCGCTGAACAGGACAAAAGGTGGTATGCGGCAGCAGAGCCCGTACCTGACGGCCCTACTGTGACATTGATGCGCCAACTGGCCAAGCAATACAGCATGGTGCTTATCGTGCCCCTTTATGAAGAAGCCATGCCTGGAGTTTATTACAATACCGCTGCGGTTATTGATGCCGATGGATCGTATCTCGGTAAGTTTCGCAAGGTCCATATCCCTCAAGTTCATGGGAGCCAACCTGGTGCCTACGGATTTTGGGAAAAATTTTATTTCCGGCCTGGCAATCTCGGTTATCCGGTTTTTCAGACCCAATACGGCAAAGTTGGCGTGTATATTTGCTATGACCGTCACTTTCCAGAGGGAGCACGCCTGTTGGGATTGCACGGAGCCGAAATCGTCTTTAACCCTTCAGCGACAACGGCAGGACATTCCGACCATCTCTGGCATATTGAGCAGCCCGCTCATGCCATTGCCAACGGCTATTTTGTAGGCGCGTTGAACCGGGTTGGTATCGAGGCTCCATGGAACATTGGAGAGTTTTTTGGGGAAAGCTACTTTGTCGACCCTGAAGGCCGAATTCTTAGCCAAGGGCCTCGCAATCAAGACGCGTTGGTCACCGCGGACCTAGACCTGTCCCAAATTCGTCAAGCCCGCATGCATTGGCAATTTTACCGTGATCGACGCCCGGACACTTATGGGGAAATTGCAGAAGATCTGCCCTAAAGACCCAGATACTAACGGCATACGAACGAGATGAGCCTCCCTAGATTAGCTTCCATGTCTAGATGGTGTTCGATGCGCTAAACCGAGCGATTGACGCTGCCTTGAACCAACATGTCCTATACACAAAAGTGCCGCCTGCGCGACTTTACGTGTGCAGGCAAATTGAGCATAACATTGTAAGCATAGGAAGGCGAGGAATCCATCGACAGGCCCTGCCAGGCCACATGACCCATAACGACGTTTCTATGAGGCTTACTCATTGCCCCCGGTGACGAGAAGTTCTCGACGTGAACCGGATCGGCCTGGGCCTTCTTGACCATTCAAGATATGTAATATACCGTATAGTATTATTGTAGGAGGTGTTCCCTTTGAGTACCGACCAGGAACAACCCATCGGCCGCCGCTTCGTGAATGACTCGGTATATCAACGCCTACGCCAGTGGATTATTGAAGGACGCTTAGCCCCTGGCACCTTTTTACGAGATCAAGAGCTGGCTCGCGACTTTGGCGTGAGCCGCACACCTGTGCGCGAATCGCTATTGCGGTTGGAAGCAGAAGGACTGGTCGTCACCAAAGCCAATCGATGGACCCAAGTGGCCCCTTTGGATATTGCGGGTGTCATCCGCCGCTATCCTTTGATCTGGACATTAGAAACGTATGCGGTATCCGCCACGCGTTTAGACGAATGGACTGCCGATGATTTCGCACAAATGGAGCGGTACAACCAACAACTTATCCAAGCCATTCACGCCCACGACGCCGCCGCCGCAGCTCAGGCCGACGATCAGTTTCACCGCGTTTTCATTGACCAAGCGCACAATCCCGAACTTACCGCCGTCTTATCCGAGTTGAAAATGCCTCTGACCCGTGTTGAAATAGCCTATTACAAAGAAATGTGGTCATCAAAAGAATCCTTGTCCGAACATGACGCCATACTGGAAGCTCTGCGCTCCCGCAATGTCGAGGCGGCCAAAAACGCCATCGAAACCAACTGGAAACAAAGCCTGGTTCGCATTCAAGAAGTCATGAGCCAAATATCCGCCCATCAAACAGATTCGTGAGTGTTAAGAAGACCGCAAAACTCGGTCCCTATAAGGTTCAGCTCTAACAGTTATCTCGGTTTGGATATGATGGTTATGCAAGGTATAGCAAAACTCAAGAGATACCGCCCATAGACCAAAAGGCTGTTCGGTAAAAACATCTAACCAGCCCCATACATCATCACCCGGTTCCAAAATCCATGGCTCGTTTAACGTGCCGGATCCGTCCCAACGCCCCGCTACCGCTGGTACTACAAAGTCTTTCCATGATAGGTACTTTTGCGCAACATAAAGTTTTTTGACCCGCACTCATCATTCCCCCCGTGTGCCGCGGATATCACTTACCGTTATCCTTGTGTCGCCAGCCATTTTAGCCATTCTTCTGTGTCATCACCGGGTTTCCACAAAAACACCGTCACTCCCCATAGTTCGTGCTCATCGTAACGTTGACGAAAAATTGCCACTCGGCATCGCCAAACTTTCTGCGGCCCCGACAGCACCAGCGTGTACTCGCGATTCTCGTCTAATGGCGATGGCAATCGGCAACGACACCCGCCCAATGAAACGTCTTCAGTGATCCCCCGAAGATGGCGCACGGGCCATTTGCTCCATTGCACATCCACTGGCCATTGCCATGCAAAGCGCCGCGTCTGCCGATTTTCTATGGGTTTGGGGGCACCTGCTATCTCTGCGGAAACAAGACGCTCTTCAGAGGGAAGAGAGTGAAGGCGAACGGGGAGAGTCCATACCAAGGGCGGTTTGTGCCACTGGAGTACGGCTTCATTGAGATCGCTCGGCAATCGCTCGTCTGAGATCATTTCGACATAGAGATGATCGGGCAACCGCGCCCGAATCACGCCTTCCCAATGATGCGGGCCCGCAACAATCGACACATGAAGACCTGGCGGTATTACCGAGTAATTTGCCACGCTCTTCCCTCCTCTATTAGCGTCATGAACATCCCAATTAAAAGGGCCGACTTTTATAAGTGATAGCTGTCGACTAACGCTCCTAACTGTTCCGCAATCTCTGCCAGGTCTTGCGCACTACGTTGAAGCTGGGTTGCCGACGCTTGCACGTCTTGTGACGTCTGAGCCATGCTTTCCATACCTTGCGCTGTTTCTCCAGCGATGGCCGCCAGTCCTTGTACAGTTTCTGCGGCATCGGCCGTCGAGGCAGCCATTTCGGTTGCCGCCGCCGCATTATTTTGAGCCGCCTGCGCAATTTCTTGCATCCGTTGCCCCACGGTAAGACTGCCACTCTCGACCTGCTGTACCGTAGCAATCACCCCTTGGATATCGTCCGCAACACCACCCACCGCATGTTCCATGGCATTAAGCGCTTCGCGCGTGCGGGTTGCCACGCTTTGGCCTTCCTGCACGGCTTCGCGGCCCCGGTTAATGGCATCGACAGATAGGCCAACATCCTCTTGAATCGATTGGATTAACTCTCGAATATTTTGTGTTTCTTGAGCGGATTGCTCCGCAAGACGCCGCACCTCATCAGCCACCACAGCAAAACCACGACCTGCATCACCAGCGCGAGCGGCTTCAATCGCTGCGTTGAGCGCTAACAAGTTGGTTTGGTCAGCAATGTCAGAAATGGCACGAACGATTGTGCCGATCTCTTTGGAACGGTCTCCTAATCGTAAAATGGCCGTCGCCGCCGTTTGCGTGACATCAGCAATGCGGTCCATGGATTCCAACGTCTGGACCATCTCCTCACGACTTTTCTGAACGGCCACTTGAGATTCGGTGGTCAACGTGCCCATATGGTCGACCGCGCCCGCCATCTGATGCTGATCGTCTTGCATGGCTGACAATGTCCGCTGTCCCGCCGCCACTGCCTGTGCCTGCCTGTCGGTACCGTCCGCCACTTGCTCCCCTGCGGCTTTCAACTGCTGCATGGCCGCAGCAATATGTTGTAACCCATCCGCAGACTCTCCTGACGCTTGAGCTGCTTGGTGCACAGCGGCCGCAATTTGTTCGGTGGCACCGGCTGCCTGATCGGCTAATGTGCGAACGGCTTGGGCTTGTTGGCGCACATGATGACCAGAGTTTTGGGCGGCCTGTAAGAGCTCTCGAAGGCGCTGATGCATGGTCACCAAGGCCTGGCCCAAGGTATCACGCGGGCCTGCGGTTGGCGGCGCGCTGGTCAAATCGCCTTGTCCCATGGCTTCTGCAGCATGACTCAGATCTTGAAAATAGGCGACAAGGCGCCGAAAAGAGGCAGCTAAAGCGCCAGTTTCGTCCTGCGGCGCTTGCGGAATGGTCTGGCTGATATCTCCTTGGGAAAGGCCATCCGCCACCCGCGCTAATTGTTGAAGAGGTTTCGCAATGCCGCGCCACTGCATCCACAGAGCTCCTAACGCAATCAACACGGTGATCGCCCACGCCGTCAACACCATGTCCGTCATGGCTGCCAAGTTCCCCTCGACATCCATGGATTGCGTGTGCACCCGCTGACTTGCACTGAGGCTTAAGGCGTTTAAGGCTTGGGTCGCTGCCTGCGTCGCCGGCGAATTCGCCACCGTCTGTTCATACACCGCTTGGGCAATGCGGTGGTTTAGTCCCGCTTGGTGGGTCATCATCGCATAAGCATCGTAATTCTTCCATGCTTTTGCGAATGCCGTCACGCCTTTCGGATCAGTCCCTAAAGCAGCAAGATGATGAATATCTGCCACAAGTTGCGTTCCAATCTTTTGCGCTTTCGTCCACTTTTTGGCGGCTAATGACCAATTTTTCATATTCACGGCTAACACGTAGGAATTCATCACACCATCATAATGATTGAAGAGGGCTTCTAAATTGCTAGTTGTCACTAAGAAAGGGGTTTGCTTTTGTACAATATTGGTCACTTGCCCATGCGCCGTATGCGTTCGCCACACGGCTACCCCATCTGAGATGGCTAAGACACCCAAGATGACAATCATCGTTAAAGCCAATTTGAGACTAATCGATAACTTGGACCACATAAAAAGATACTCCCTTCACCGGGTTATTCGGTTATTTATGCGTTGGCTTTCAACAAATCCTGCTCTTCCCATTGTTTGGCCCAGGCTTCCAATTTTGCTGCTAAGTCTTGGCCATGGGTAAGCCATTTATGAAAGAGACCGTGATCGCGCTCGGCGTGAGTATTGGCTTGCTGCGCTAAATGTGCCGCCATGGCGTGAAAGGCCTGATGCTGCTCGGTAATCGTGCGGTACGCCGAGTCGTTTCCGACTTCCGCGGCCAATTGGTCGAGAGTCATTCCTAAACGGCACGCATGGAAGTCGCTGGCTTTCTCCACGTCCACCGGTACCTTATCCGCAAAGGCGCGATAAATTTGGTAGCGCCACAATTGATGGTCCGCAACGCTTAAATAGAGCCTGACGGGTATGGACAGTGTCGACTCAGACAGCCGTTGTTGACGCTGGGCCCTAGCCGACTCCACCGCATGCGCTAGATAATGACCGGCATCTGTAAACGCATCGATTGTCGAGTGAAACGCCGTTTGCAATGTCGCGAGATTTACCGTTAAGGCATCTAATGCTCCGTGCTGCTCTCCTACGGCAATCATGCTGGCCTGTACAGCAGGCAACAATTCCGAGAGAGTGCTCGCCAGCGTTTGCAGATCGCGAAACGCCTGGTTCTCTCGCTGCGTCGTATCTGCGGTGCCGTCGCGTGCTTGACCTAACGCCTTATGCGTTTGATTCGTGGACGCTGTCACTTGCTCGAGTACGGCCATAGCATCGCCTGTCGCAGCTTTCGTTCGCTGGGCCAATGCCCGCACCTCATCGGCGACCACCGCAAATCCTCTCCCCGCATCACCCGCACGGGCCGCTTCAATCGCTGCATTTAAGGCTAATAAATTGGTGGCATCAGCAACGTCCGTCACAACCTGTACCATGCCACCAACCGCTTTGACCTTCTCCGTCAGCGTCGTAACCGTCTCCACCATCGTCTGCATGGTGACCGACCATTGCGCGCTATCTTGTGCGAGCTCCGTATCCACTTGCGCCCATCGTGACAGGCCATCATGTGCGACCCCTAAATCACGCTCCAATATCCGCGCTTCTTCAGCAACCTGTTCGACCGACGCTGTCAATTGCTCAATGCCGGCGGCAGCACTGTCTAATTCGTGCACCCCAGCTTCAAGATCCCACCTCGCATCAATTAACGTTTCATACGCCTGCACCGAGTCGCTGAGTTGCGTGTTCCATGCTAAAGCCTCCCGTATCTCATCATTCATAACGCATTCTCCTCCTATCGCACGTGTCCCAAACCTTTCTTTCGCATGGTCGCTGGCATCCTCAAGGGGCTTGTAACCCTTGTGCAAGTTGAGCCACGTCTGCCGCTTGTCGACTGGTTAGAGCAGCTGTCTCCCGCAGTTGAGCCAACGTCTTCGTGGCAGCTTGCAAACTGCGGTCCACCATTTCAAATTCCTGGACAGTTTTTGTCACCCCAGCATGAATGGCCGAAAAGGCCTGCGCCGCATTTTGACTTTGCTCCTCGCTGGCCTGTTGCGCCGCCACTGCTTGGCTCAGCGCATTTTGGAGGGTCTCGAGATGCGCAGTAATTCCCTTAATCGTTTCATCAATGGTTGTAGTCGCTTTTTGCGACTCCTCCGAAAGTTTTTTCACCTCATCCGCGACCACCGCAAATCCTCGTCCCGCCTCTCCTGCCCGAGCCGCCTCAATGGCAGCATTGAGCGCCAACAGATTCGTTTGCCGCGCAATACCGCGGATCAAAGTTGTCGCTTGGCCGATAGCTTGCGTTTGCATCGTGAGCGCTTGTCCCGCGCTAGCAACGCCGTCCAATGCTTGTTGCACGACTACCGTTTTCTCTCGAAGCGCTTCCATCGTAGACACGCCGCCATCGGCGTGGGCGGCCGCTTGCGACGCGGTCGTTGTTAAAGCTCGCGATTGGGCGGCAATTGTTTGAATGGTTTCGACCATTTGCGTAACCGCATCTTGCGTTTGTCCGGCTGTGCCCGCTAGTTCTGCCGCTTGGCGGTCCAAGTCATTTTGGACAACAGCCATCGTACTCGTTACCTTCTCTAAGGAGGCGCTTCGCTCATCCAAAAGTTCTTGATAGAGCGTCACGGTTAACACCATGTCGGCAATCAGACGCTTCGATACCGCCGCAAACTGTTTGGACCGCTCCACGCCATCGTCCGTCGATTGAGCTTCAATGGCTTCTTGGGCCGCTGTCCAAATGATACGGTAGGCTCCAAAGTACCAATCTGGAGAAAGGCCAATCCGCACGTGACTTTTGGCAATACGACGCATTCGCTCTTCATAATCACGCCCGACGGGAGCCTCGCCCAGGCGAGCAATGTACGCATGAAAACTTTCTTTTAAGCGTTCGTACGTACTATAGCTTTGAATTAAGGTATCAAGTTCCGGAATGGTACGAATGGTGTTATAAAACGCCGGCGTAACCATATCGGCAACTTGGTCCCATGCGATGCGCTTCAGCCTAGGCGCATCGTCCGGGTTCCAACCTAAGAATTCAACATATTGCCTCCAGTCAATCATTGGTGCGCCTCTTTCTTTGTAAAATTATCTGTGAGTAAACGGCGCTGGGCGGCCCCAGTAATATCCTTGCGCAGCGACTACCTTCAGATCCTTCAAAAGCCCAGCCTCTTCAGCCGTTTCAACGCCCTCTACAATTAAGGCGCCTTGCGCCCTGTGTGCCCACGTATTCAGGGAAACAAGCAATTCTTGTGCTAATCGGTTGCGCCGTGCCGCCACGAGCCATGAACGATCGACCTTAATCCATTCAGGCGCAAGGTCTAAGAGCCGGAGAATATCGTGAGTTCCGGTTCCCCAATCGTCAAGCGCAAATGCCACTTCGGGGTACGCTTGGCGAATTTCCCTCCACGACGAATACCCTACGGGCAAGCTATCATGCTCCGAAATTTCAAGAATGATATGGCTCCGCGGGACACCAAGATGGTCTAGGTAGTCGTTTAGCCAATGTTTGTTCTGAAGAGTGGCTGCCCGCACATTAAGGGAAAGCCATTGGTCCTGGCCTAATGCATCGCTCTGTGAGATAGCCTGCGCGATGGCGATGAGTGCCATACGGTCGACCTCGGCGACAGTATTCGTCGCTTGAGCCATCGCAAAGAGCTTATCTGGTGCTATAGCATGTTCGGCCATACGCGGACGAACCAACGCTTCATAACCCCAATGGGCTCCGGTTTGAGCAAAAATCAAGGGTTGGAACACCGCCGTCATTTGCAATCCATTCCAAGCGAGTTCTCGCCCTAGCGGTTCAAGTCCTGAAGGGTCCACCGACCGCACGCGGGTCCAGTAGGCCACAACATGGGTCCCCATCTCCACCGGCCAGATTTCGTCGTACGCCCACCACTGTTGACCACTTCCACGTTGATTCAACAATACTCCCCGCCATGGCTCGGCCATATCGAGACGTTGCCACATGGCCCGGTAGACGGCTTCCGGCGTCTCCCCCGCGGAATTAATCCCAGGCCTGTAGCCCCTAAGCTCTTGGGCAGAACGGCCGGTTAAGACCTCAAACGCGCGGTTGCAGGTAAGGATACGGCCATCGCGGTCCGTCAATACCGCTGCCTCCTCCCAGCGTGCCCACAAGCTCTCCACAATGGTGGTTAAATGGCGTGCAGACACGACCCCTGACGGTGGTTCATGGGAAACGGCATCTGGGTGAGGGCCTACGGCCCGATTTTTACCCAATCGTTTGGCCGCCAACAAGATCTTATCGGCTTCCATGGCCGTAGAGTCGTTCAATACCCCAACCGTCCAACCCATAGAACAGCCTAAAGCCACCTGATGCCCGTCGACATTAATCGGTTGCTCCGTCACAGCACGGTGCAATCGTTGGGCTAGAGAATCGGCCTGGTCTTCTGGAACATGGGGCAGCCATACAGTAAATTCATCGCCCCCCGGACGCATGATGGCATCCCCGGCGCGTAAAGCGCGCTGCATACGGCGCACCGCTTCCACCAACACCGCATCACCGGCGGTATGGCCCCACGTATCGTTAAACCATTTAAAATCATCCAGATCACAGGCGATGACCATCCCTACCGTACCGGGCTCGAGCCGACCAAGCCAAAGCTCACCCCCATAGCGGTTGAACACGCCGGTCAAGCGGTCTTCTTCGGCATGACGCTGAGTTTGCGCCCACGCTTGCGTGCGGGCCACTTGACCAAACGCATAGACTCCCGAAAACAATGCCACCACAGCCGTAATCCATGCATCAGCCTCGCTATCCCCATTTAACCCACTCACAGCGAGAATCACTAAAATTGTGATCCCATACAGAGAAACCCACAACCACCACGTCCGCGGCCGGTGCCGACGCACCACAGGAGCCATGAGAGCCAACCCACTTAAACTGACGGCGCCAACAAACGCCTTAACGGCGTGGTGGTCTATCCCACCTACAATAGCGGTCCACACGGCGATGGTCGTAAGAGTCGCAAGCCAAGCCCATCCATTTGAAAGCCACATCCATGCAGCGACCACCCCCATTGCAAAGACCGCCCATGGTACAGGTACTAATCGCTGGATGAAGAGCCAGCCTAATGCAAGAGGTGTCAAGAACGCCGTCGCCAATGGTGCCCCGTAACGCCATCTAGGACGAAAGACCAAGTCGCCGAATTCCCAGATTCCGACAAGCAATCCCGCTTCCAACATGCCCCAAGTAAGACTGTCTACGACATTCTCCATAGTCTTCGCACATTCCCTTTTATGAGGTCTTAATGGCGACTTTATGCATTTGCCATCATTTCCCTCAAATTGACCATACCATAGACACATTCCATCGTTGTATCAATAAGACATATTTTTTATCGATTTTCCACGAATATTGGCATTTCCCGTCGAAAAGCGTCTAGACCCTGAAGGACTGGCCTCATCGGATAGTAAAATTTTCTAGGACAATTCAATACGAATAATGGGGGAATTGACCATGGCGAGATTAGGCATTGACGCGTGGTTGAGTCGCCGCAGTGACCGCGATACCCTCTATCGACAAGACAACACCTTGTTCCCATAACGGATTCACATCCGCGTCTCTTTGTCGATTTATGTCTTTTTCTTGGATTTCAGCAAAGGGGCCGTCTTTGGCGCTGTTTGCTTGATGTTCGGGTAATACCCAAACGTCTGGATCTAACCAACCATTTTTATCTAATATGTAATACACTACCTATCTCGTTCATGTGTTGTTGAGGCCGATAGAAATGCGTAGTAGCAATGGAACGCCATCATGATCAACAGAAAGTGAAGGCGTGGGCTGATTGCATCTGTTAAAAAGCGGAGCTATGCCAAAAACCTGAAATGAGGCCCCAATATCCCCGCAGGCACGAAGAGGATACGCCTCAAGTGTCTGCGGGGCATTATCTTTTCATATATTAAAGGAGCGGCACGCCGCATTGTCTTGATGTGTTCTTCCGCTGCCCGAAGGGAGGCGTGATACACGGTGAAAAAACTCCTGGCCACTGATGCCTTAAGAAGGCTCGTCAATACTCTCGTGGATGCGTCGTTGACCAGTCCCAGCCTTGCCGAAATGGTGCATCAACACCTCTTGGTCGAATGGGTCCCGACCTCCATCCCTGGCGACTATCCTACTTATCAAATATCAGCCAACAACACCATTTATTGGGAACTCGAAATCAGCGACAGTGCATCCCACCGCGCATTGCTCTATCAGCAAGCCCTAGCCTTACTGAGGATTGGAGTAAACGGAGCCCTTGTCACCCCCCAAGAGGAGCGCATGGCCCATAAACTCTTTCCCATGCGGGTGTTTCGCACGTGCCCCTCATGCCAACAACCCTTTAGGTCTTGGCTTGATTATTACGGACACCTTAAATTAGACCATCTCTTAGATCATCAAAGGACAGGCTAAACTGACCCCCCAGGCGCTGGAGACTTCCACCGGCTCCAGCGCCGCCGCATAACAAGATAGGCTATTAGGCATACTATGTTCAAGTTCCTAGAGAAAGGATCGATCATGATGCTCTTCTGGATTGGTCTCGCCTTATTAGCCTTATGGGTCATTGGCTTCTTCTTTTGGCATCTTGGCACGATTATTTACGTGGCCCTTCTGGCTGCGATTGCCGCCTTTGTCTGGCATTGGGTCAGCCGCCGGGCCCATGCTCGAGAAAAGTCCTAATGCTTAGAGATCATTGCCCAAGGTTTGTGCGATCGGCACCAGTTGTCGCCAACGTTCGTCTTGGGTTATGTTCGCCTCGTTCAACATACGCAATTGATCGGTACTGACTGGAAACTTCGGTATGCGTTGACCCACCTCTGCCATCAGCATGAGAAGGGGTAATGGGATGTGGACAAGGGGAGGGTTCTTACGTCCGTTAACATGTGCCACGTGGCGATAAAGCCCATCCATTGTATAACGGTCAGGTCCCCCCATCTCCCATGTCTCGTGGACCGCCACATCTTTTTCCACCATCTGTACAATGACTTCTGCGACGTCTGTCCTCGCTATGGGTTGAAATAGTGTCTGCCCTGATCCAGGAACAGGTACCAACGGCAGGCGTGCTTGAGCGGCCAGTGTCGCAAAAAATGGCGACCCTCCCCCAAATAAGAGGGAAGGTCGCAAAATGGTCCATGCCAAAGGCGCATTACGAACATATTGCTCGGCGTTCCACTTCGTTTGATGATATTGGCTGATAGCCCCTTCTCGGGTGCCTAGGGCCGACATATGCACCAACCGAGGTACTCCCGCAGACAGGGCCGCATCCACCACGTGCTGGGTCACCTGTTCGTGCATCACCTGGAACGTAATACCCGCCGCTGGATGTTCTTGAATAATCCCCACTAAATGGACAATCACGTCGGTCCCGCGAAAAAGCTCAGTGAATGAAGCCGTTCGCATATCGATTGCGCGGCACTGTACCCTGCTATCCTTTGGGGGGCAGTGCCGCGCCACCACCGTGACCGTATGGCGGCGCCGGATTAGCGCCTCGCTTACCGCCTGCCCAAGATATCCTGTCCCGCCGGTTACTAGCACTTGCATCGTTCCGACCCCTGTCTCTTAGTGAATCGTAATCCGCACTTCAGCATCTTCCCCCGGCAGTAACGAATACCCTGCAGCATCAATGGACAACTCCACCGGCACGCGTTGCGTCACCTTGGTATAGGTTCCCGACGTCGCAGCGGTCGGTATTAATGAAAAGAATGACTGGGTCGTCGGCTGAATCGCTTCTACGGTGCCGGTAAACGACACACCGGGATGCGCGTCTACGTAAATTGTAGCACTTTGACCCACAGACACATTGCGAATTTTGGTTTCAGGGATATTCGCAATCACCGTCACTTTCGATAGCTGCACAAGCGTCACCAATGGGGTTCCCGCGGCAACTGTCTGGCCATTGGCCACGGAAACCGTCGCCACGTAACCCGAAACCGGGGCCACAATGTTCACAATCGAGGTACCACTGGTCGCCGCAGTCGTCTTGCTTCCTTTAGCAGTCGCCGCAGGCGCGGTGGTCACCGTCTCTTCCGCTATCGTTTGACCTTGCGAAACGCGTTGCCCCACGGCCACCGATAAATCCTGAATCGTGCCGTTGGCTTGTGCAGCGACGGGAATCGTAGGGGCTGAAATCGACGCATCTTGGGTCGACACATAGTCATAGCTTTGGGTCCAGTAGTAGGCCACAACTCCGCCAATCAAGATCAGCGCCACAATAATCAATACGTTAATAAGAATAACTCGACTCTGTTTCACGGATTCTTCTCTCCTCACATTGATCCCCATAGGGGATAAGTAGTCGGCGTGCAAATGCTAACGCCTTGGGTTTAATCGGCCATCATCTGTGGCGCACCTTTTTTGTGATGATAGGTTTTCAAAAATAGACCAAGAAACGCTCCAAACAACGTGATGGCCGCCCCGAGAACAAAAATGTCATCAATGCCCATTACGAAGGCCTGTTGTTGAATGAGGTCATATAGGGTCGTCGTGGTTACCGCCAGCGATTGCCCAGCTGTTAGACCTTGATGCCCTAAATACCCCGCCATCTGCTGCATTAATTGCACCGAAGGCCGTGAGGTGGGAGTATACGAGGCCGCAATGTTCGCCGCATGCATAGTGGATTGCGACTGCAAGATGGCCGTCATAAACGCCAGACCAAAAGAACCCGCCACGCGTTGCATCACGTTATTAATCGCTGACCCCGAGCCCACCATTTCCGTCGGCAAAGAGGACATGCCCGCCGTTGTGGCTGGCATCATGGCCATCCCCATGCCAAATCCACGCAAAGTGAGCCAGAAGACCACGTCATCGACAGGCGTAGTGGTTGACAACCGATGTAAGAGATAAGTGGTATACGCTAAAATCACCAGGCCTATCACCACGATGGGGCGCGCACCGATTTTGTCATACAATCGTCCTGAAATCGGCATCATGATAGCTGAGGCTAAAGCGGCCGGCATCATCATCAGGCCCGTCTCCAAGGCCCCATAGCCCACTACGGTCTGCAAAAACAACGGGACATAGAAGAGCCCCGAATACATGGACACGGTAATGACCACAACCAACAGATTGGCCATCGTAAACGAGCCTCGGCTAAATACGCGGAGATCCAAGAGCGGATGCTCCACACTGAGCTCCCACAGACTGAAGAGAATCAGAAGGAACACCGATCCCACTAAGAGAAGGATAATGGGCTCTGAGCCCCATCCCCACGTCTGTCCTTCGGACAAAGCGAGAAGCAAGCCGAATAATCCTGAAGCCGATAAAATGAAGCCCATCAAGTCAAATGTGCCCATATGACGGCTAGGAAACTTTGGCACGTAGGCCAAGGCCAAAAGCACACCGATAATCCCAATGGGAACGTTGATGTAGAAAATTAACCGCCAGTTGATATACTCCACCAGCCATCCTCCTAATGTAGGCCCAATAGCTGGCGCGACGATAATTCCCAGTCCCCAAAATCCCATGGCTGTTCCGATCCGGTCACGCGGAACAATGCGATAGACCATCGCCATGGTAATCGGCATAATGAGCCCGCCTCCTAAGGCCTGCAAAACACGGAAGACGGTCAGTACTCCAAGACTCCACGACAATCCTGATAAGGCAGACCCGATCGTAAAAACAATTAACGAGATCACGTAAATCGTCCGGTACCCAAAGCGTTCACCCAAATAGCCCGCGAGCGGCACCACAACGCCCAACGTGAGCATGTAAATGGTTACGACCCACTGCACTTCCGCGGTATCCACGGAAAAGACGCTTTCCAATTTGGGAATGGCGATATTGACAATTGAAGTATCCAAAATCGCCATAAAACCGCCTAAGATAAGAACCGCTAAGGCGACGCCCCAGTGACGGGAATTTGCTGGTTCTTGTGCTGCCATCTTGCTCCTCCTTACTATTGCCCGCTACACATCAACACGTACGGCAGCATTTTCACCGGGAATAAAGGTGTTCGATCCGGTATCCACCTGGATTGTGACGGGTACCCACTGCCGTTCTTTGGAAAACGTTCCCACCTGCAACAACGGGGATAACTCACTTAGCGTGGTTGACCCAATTTTTGATACCGTCCCGGTAAATGTGGTACCCGGATATGCGCTTAACGTGACATTCGCCGTCTGGCCTACGGCCAATCGATGCGCCTCCGACTCGGGAAAGTCGGCGACCACCGTGGAGCGTCCTTGCTGAACAATGGCCATGAGATCTTCACGGGGTTGGACACTGGCACCCGGTGCAATCCCAATCGAGCCAACCGTTCCTCCAATTGGCGCATCGATGGTTGTCGTTTGTCCATTGACGGTTTGCAATTGTAATAGGGACGCCCCTTGCGACACATGCTCCCCGTCTTTTACCTGCAGGCCCTTCACGGTGCCAAAGCTTGTCACACTCACCCAGGTATAAGGGGCCGTGACGTACGCATAGTTTGTGTTCACGTAATTCGCTTGGTAATAGGCATCATACCCGGCTATGCCTCCTAAAATGAGGACACCCATTATCGCCACCAACCCGATGACCCATCGCGGCATTTTACTCACCTTCTTCTTTTTCCGATTCCAAGAGGCTTTGATACCCTAGACGGAGAATCTCGATTTCTTCGAGACGTTCTTCTGCCGCCGTTATGCGTTCTAACCGAATACGAATATCAATCGTCTGCCGGTAAGCATCCTCTTCCGGTGCTTTAGGGGGAACTCCCCGGCTAATTTCTTGCCATAACATATCCGCTTCAGCTCGCAAATCCTCAAGCCGCTCGCGAATGTCCGCAGCGGACAGGACGCGCCGGTAGCGGTCTACGTGAAATTCTGGTTCAGTGCCATTCGCCCACGCCTCATATCCTTGCGATAGAATAAAGAGCTCAAGCAATCGGCGGAGTTGTCGCGGTCGCTCATCGACGCTCTCAGTTCCATCGCTACCTTGGAGCACCAGTTCGGCCATCTCCGCGGCGCGTGATTGAATTTCTTTCGCCTTATAGCGCCACCGCGCACGCGAGACTTCCTCCCGCAGGACATCAATTCGTTGAGGTAAGTGACGCGTGACAGGCACTAGTCCCGTGTTCTCGTCCGTACGGTAAGCCGGAAGGGACCTTTGCGGTTTTTCAACCGCAGGCGTTGTGGCGTCAGCGTCGGTCGTCTCTTCTGGGGTTACTTGTTGTTCTACGGTATGGTGGCCTTGCCGACCAAAGGCCAATGTCAACAAGCCTGTAATCACGCCGACCACGATTAATCCATAACCCCACAAGGGATTAAGCGACGGTTCTCCCACCAATAAAAAGATTCCTAGGATTAAGGCGACCAACGATTCGACGATTCCTGAAATCAGTAATCCCATAAGTCGTCTCCTTGCCGTACAATAATTTGCTTCGTCTTTGTCGCCGATTCAACGAAGCTCTCGACCGTCTCCGCTGTTTGCCCCCTCTTCCATGCGTTCAATTAACGATAGAAGGGTCTTGAGATCCTCTTCGGACATATGCATAAACAAATGGCGAAGAAAATCTTTACGCTGGGCATAATGGCTTGCGATTTGTTGCTGTCCCGCCTCGGTTAAACTGACAGTCACCACACGGCGATCAGATTCAGAACGGGTGCGACTCACTAAATTCGCATGAACCAGCCGGTCAATCATGGCACTAGCGCCGGCCAATGACACCCCTAGCTCTTCCGCAATGTCTCCAACCGTCATCGGCTGATGGTCAAACAGCACTTTCAACAAGGAATACTGCCCCAGCGTCAAGGTGTCTTCTGCGACCGCATGGCGCAAACGACGGCCGATTCGAGAAAAAATCCGGTCGAGATTCTCGATATACTGGTCTCGGTCGGCCACAACACTTCACCTTCTTGATTATTCGTGGTATTAACTATCAACAAGACGTAATCTTAGTACTAACAATATTATATGTCAAGGGTTCGTGCAGAAAAAAAGCCGCCTATCGGCGGCCTGATATTGCTCGTATATTAGCGCTTTGTCAGTGACCGGGCAAAAAACAGCAAATTAGCCGGCCGTTCGGCAATTCGCCGCAGATAATAAGCGTACCAATCGCGCCCCCATGGCACATAAACACGCGTCGTATAGCCGCGTTGAGCCAAATCTTCTAACACGGATAGTTTTACCCCGTATAGCATTTGAAATTCGAATTGGTCATTTGGGATATTATGGGATGCGACGTATCGCAAAACCTTGCCAATCATTTGCTCATCATGAGTCGCGACGGCGGTATAGTTGCCGTTATGTAAGGAAGCCTCGACCAACGCCACATAGTTGTCATCGACATCGGGCTTCGACGGATATGCTAAACTCGGAGGTTCTTGGTAGGCGCCTTTGACAATGCGGAAATTTTTGGGCGGGTCGGACAACGCCTTAAGATCTTCCATGGTGCGATAAAGATAGGCTTGCAGCACGACTCCGACATTGTCTGGATAACGCGCCCAAACGTCTTGAAACAAGCGTAATGTCTGTGTGGTAAAATGAGAATCTTCCATGTCGATACGCACAAACGACTGTACCTCATGGGCTCGTGCGACAATCGCCTCCAAATTGTTGGCGGCGGCCTCTTCGGAAATCGCCATCCCCATCATCGTCAGTTTAACTGAGACATGCGATTGGACATGGGTCTCAGCAATCATGTCCAACATCTGTAAATAACTATCGCGGGCAGCCGCGGCTTCGTCGAGTCGGGTCACGGATTCGCCCAGATGATCCAGCGTTGCGGCCATATGGCGCCTGTTAAGGTCCTTCACGACACGGATAGCCTCATCCAAGGTCGCCCCCGCCACAAACCGCGAGGCGCCTAATTGCATGCCATATTGCCCAATGGTTTTCGATACGAGGGGGTTGTTGCCGACGCCTAAGATAATTTGTTTAAACATGCGCCCTGTCCTTTCCGTTATAAACGATGCGTTCCAAAACCAGACCTTGGGCCGGCACCAAGCCCCCCCATTTTCGTGCTCGGGGATGCACTAATGCCTCTCGCAACGGTCCCACGTCTTGGACCTCCGCCGCGTACAACATGGCTGCAACCAAAATGCGCACCATGTGATACAAAAAACCGTTGGCACCCACATCATAGCGCCAGATAGTGCCGTGGTCCAGCATAGACCAACGACTAAGGAAAATATGCCGGATCGTCGTCCGCGCCGAAGATCCCTCCGACCGGAACGCCCAAAAATCATGGTGCCCTAGCAATAAACGGGCCGCCTCGTTTAAATGCGACCAGGAAAGCGGCTGGGCAACAGGGTAAGCGTAACGCGTCAAACCCGGCCATAAGGGCGCGGAGCCGCGGGCAATCGTATAGCTGTAATATTTCGCATGAGCCGACCGGATGGGATGAAATTCATTCGGCACCCACTCGCATTGCCCCACTTGTACGTCGGAAGGCAAGCGGCGATTGATGACAGTGGCAAGGCGCTCCAGGGGAATGGGGACTCTTCCCTGCCAGGTGATCACTTGTCCCCGAGCATGGACTCCCGCGTCGGTCCGACTGGCGCCCATGACCAGGCCTGGCCCCAATAAGTCCTGCAAGACCTCTTGGAGGACGCCTTGCACGGTTCTTCGCCCAGGTTGTTGTTGAAACCCAGCGAAATTTGTCCCATCATAGCTCACGATCATTTTCATTAGCATGTTAAATCTTCTCTTTCCAAGCGATAATCAGCGCTATCCATAGCGCCGCCGTCACGATCCAATCTAGACGCCGCCAAGGTCTTGGCCACGGCAGCACTTGTGGACGCCAGCCACGGCTCCACAGGGCTTCCGAGACATTCTCGCTCCGCAAGATGCTTGTCATAATGAGTGGCGACAGGAAGCGAAGCGCATCACGCCAATGGGGTGTGGTCCTAGCCAGTTTACGCCGGGCCTGCGCATCCCAGCGCAAGCGGCGCGCAGATTGCACGAGATTGGGCAAAAAGCGCACGGCCACCAACCCGATGAGTGAAATTTCGCCAGCCATCGTTCTTTTTCCGCTCACCCGCTTCGCTAACCATTCCACGTGGCTAAGCATGGCCCATAATGGCATAACACGGAGGATGAGCAAACTGAACCACAAGATCAACGCAAACCGCAGAAAGGTCCAAAGCGCTAGGTGGTCTTTCGCCGCCGCCGAAGGCGCAGGCGTATTAATATAGGTTAAGAGTGCCCATATTGCAGCCCCAGCAAAAACGGCCACGGCTTGCTTGCTCCCCAGGCGCACGCCCAGGCGCCATTGTGTCAACGCTAATAGAGTAAAAGCACCGACGACAGCCCACACGTGGTCCGCCGCATACAAGATAACAATACCGACAAAAAGACCTTGAAGAGGGACTAAGGGGTTTAGCGTACGTTGGACTGGGTTTTCCATAGACTCACCACCTGTTGTGCCGCTGTATGGGGATCCACCCAATCCCGCAACCCAACTGGGGCGCCACGCTCGCATAGGGTGCGCCACAAGGATTCTAGGGGACTTGAGGGAGGGAGGGAATGAGCATACCACATTTCGCCGAGATCTTGCGGAATATTGTCAAGGACCCCCTCACACCAGTAGCCCTGGGACACGAAGGATAATACCCACGGCCAGTCATGGCTAACGATGAGCATTAAATGGTTCTCACTGCGCGCGATAATCCAGTCTCGTATTCGACTTTTCCATGTCACATCTAACCCCTCGGTCGGTTCATCAAGCAAAAACACCTCGGGATCTAGGAAATCATACACAGCGCAGACCAAACGTCTTTTTTGTCCTGTGCTTAAACTCCAGACCGAGTGTTCCCACAGGTCTTCGAGGCCCCAACGCTCCTTCACAGCGTCGAGAGATTGCCGAAAGGCCGGTTCGTTCTGCTTTACGGAGGAAAACGGCCATAGAATCTCACGACTCACCGATTCCTCGGAGAGCTGATGTTCTGGTTGCTGCATCACCCATCCCACCCGGTGTCCCCCTAGGTCAACCGTGCCTGACCGGACTCGTAACTGACCGGCCAACAATGCCAGCCACTGGCTTTTACCCGACCCGTTGGGACCCATAACGGCATAGGCGCCCCGAGGAGGAGCTATCCACTGCCCAATGTGCAGGCCCGAAAACGGTAAAGTCACGTCCTTGACGATTATGGCCATAGTACCCTCCCAAGCTCTAACGCATTCTCTAACAGTGGGCTGAGAGGGGGGGCCTGCCTCCGCACCTGCTCCGCAAACTGGTACCACGATCCGCCAATTTGGCTCGCCATGGTCTCGTGGGCCATCCATTGCGCTTGGCCTTCGGCAAACCACAGACACCGATCAGCGATGTCCAGCCACCTCGGATCATGGCTTATCAGCAACACCGTCTTGGCCTCACCCCGAATATGAGTTATCAAGCGCTCCAACGTGGCTCGGCCAAATCCATCTAACATCGCCTCGGGCTCGTCCATAATCCACACTTGAGGCTGTTGAGCCATAATGGCCGCCAGCGCCGTGCGATGAAGCTCGCCGCCTGACAGGGTAGTTACCGCACGACCGCGCAATCGCTCCAATTGCATAAAGCGCAATGCGTCCTCCACGCGCTTTACATATTCAGGATAAGAGGGCGCGTACCACTGTGGCGTTATACCCACGTCATCCTCGACGCGTTCCGCCACGACTTGATGCTCAGGCTCCTGCTGCACCCAGCCCACCGCCGTAGGCGTCCACTCGTTACCTGCGTCTGGGGTATCAAAACTTACGTGACCGCTCGAAGGCTTGACAATGCCTGCGAGCAATCGTGCGAAGGTCGTCTTTCCGCCTCCATTAGGGCCGGATATAAAAATACACTCGCCCCCCTGGATCGTGAGATCCAGAGGGCCAAGTGCAGGGCGGTTTGTGCGTCCATACTGGACGACCGCATGTTCAATCTTTATTGTGACCATTACACCAATTCGAGAATGGCCATCGGCGCAGCATCCCCACGCCGAAATCCTGTCCGCATAATACGTGTGTAGCCGCCGGAGCGCGTGCTATAGCGCGGCCCAATGCTCGTAAACAGCTTGGTGACCACATCTTCATCCAACACATACGCCAACGCCTGACGACGAGCTGCTAAGTCACCACGTTTGGCCAGCGTAATCATGTGTTCAACAACCCGGTTCACTTCTTTGGCCCGGGTCACAGTTGTTTCAATGCGCTCTTCGCGCAGGGTGGACGTGACTAAATTGCGTAGCATGGCCCGTCGATGTCCCCCAATGCGCCCCAGTTTCCGGTGCATGCCTGGCATAATTCGTTCCCTCCAATAGCTACTCTTCCGTGGCCTTCAAGCCTAACCCTAAAGCCACCAGTTTTTCCTTCACTTCTTCTAGCGACTTCTTCCCGAGGTTTCTGACCTTCATCATATCGTCATCCGTTTTGTTCGTCAGTTCGCCTACGGTGTTGATGCCTGCTCGTTTAAGACAATTGAATGAACGCACCGACAAATCGAGTTCCTCGATAGGCATTTCCAAGAGCCTATCGCGAGAATCTTCGTCCCGCTGAACTCCAATTTCGACTCCCGCGCCGGTATCGGTCAACTCCATAAAGAGCTTAAGGTGATCTGAAAGGATTTTGGCCCCGCGTGAGACAGCTTCTTCGGGAGTCAGGGAACCATCTGTCCAGACCTCGAGCAACAGGCGATCATAGTCCGTAATGTGGCCGACGCGCGTATCCTCGACGCGCCAGTTAACTTTCGTTACCGGACTAAAAATCGAGTCCACGGGAATGACCCCAATCGCTTGGTCAGGACGCTTGTTTTTGTCGGCGGACACATACCCGCGACCCCGTTCGATGGTGAGCTCCATGCGTAGGCTATGGCCTTCGTCGACAAAGGCAATGTGTTGGTCTGGCTCTAAGATGTCGACGTCCGCGTCCCCGATGATATCTCCGGCCACGACTTCGCACGGCCCCTCTTTGTCAATGTGCAACGTGTGAGGTTCGTCAGACCACAGCCGGATAGCCAACCGCTTGAGATTGAGGATAATATCCGCCGTATCCTCAAGAACTCCGGGCACGACCGAAAACTCATGCAATACTCCCTCGATACGCACAGAAGTGACTGCCGTACCGGGTAAAGAGGACAGCAAAATCCTGCGTAAGGAGTTTCCGAGCGTAATGCCATAGCCACGGTTTAACGGTTCAACCGCAAATTCACCATAATTTGCGTCGGCGCCATCGTCTACCCGCCGAATTTCAGGCTTTTCAACCTCGGTCATATACGATCTGCCTGCAACTGCAGGCGCCCCCCCTTCCAGATCCCTAATACTTAACGCGAGTAGTACTCAATAATCAGCTGTTCTTGAACCGGCGTATCGATTTCGTCACGGTTCGGCATACGCACAACCGTACCCTTTAATTCTTCACGCTGGACTTCAAGCCATGCCGGAATGGTTCGCACGGGACTCTCTAGCAATGCCTTAAAGCGTGGCTTCTGCCGGCTACCTTCTCGCACTTCGACGACGTCACCGGGTTTCACAGAAAACGAAGGAATATTCACTCGGCGACCATTCACCGCGAAGTGGTTATGCCGTACAAGCTGCCGTGCCTCCGCACGCGAAGACGCGAATCCCATACGGTACACCACATTGTCCAGGCGACGCTCTAATAGCTGAAGCAAAAGCTCACCGGTGACCCCTGTCTTCGCCGAAGCTTTCTCGAAGTAGCGTGAGAACTGACCCTCCATAATGCCATAGGTCCTGCGAGCCTTTTGCTTTTCTCGCAACTGTACCCCGTACTCAGAAAGTTTACGGCGCCCTTGTCCGTGCTGCCCCGGGGGATAAGCCCGCCGCGTCACGGGGCATTTATCAGTAAAGCACTTGTCTCCCTTTAAATACAATTTCACGCCTTCACGCCGGCACAACCGACATGCAGGTCCTGTATAACGTGCCATTTGTGCGCCTCCTTCCTTTCTCTTTGTTAGACTCGCCGCCGCTTAGGTGGACGGCATCCGTTATGAGGAATCGGTGTAACATCCTTGATCATGCTGACTTCAAGTCCCGCCGCTTGAAGGGACCGAATGGCCGCTTCTCGCCCCGAACCTGGCCCTTTTACCAGGACCTCGACTTCCTTTAGCCCATACTCCATGGCCGCTTTCGCCGCTGTTTCCGCAGCCATCTGTGCTGCAAAAGGCGTGCTCTTGCGTGAGCCCTTGAATCCGGCCTGTCCGGAAGATGCCCAAGACAGTGCATTGCCCTGCGTATCAGTAATCGTTACGATCGTGTTGTTAAAAGTTGAGCGGATATGAGCGGTACCGCGGTCAACGTGGCGCCGATCACGGCGCCGTGTTTTCTGAGTGCGTCGGCTAGGCATATTTCCTTGGTGTCCCTCCTACCATAATGTTTCCCACTTATTTCTTGCGCTTTGCGCCCACCGTACGCCGGGGTCCCTTCCGGGTCCGTGCGTTGGTTTTCGTACGCTGGCCACGTACTGGCAAACCTCGCCGGTGGCGCAAGCCCCGATACGTGCCGATGTCAATAAGGCGTTTAATGTTCATCTGCACCTCACGACGCAAGTCTCCTTCAACACGATACTCCGTGTCGACAATTTGCCGAATACGCGCAACTTCATCTTCTGTCAAATCCTTGACCCGCGTGTCCCCATCAACCTGAGTCCTCGTCAGGATCTTGCGCGCCGCGGACAAACCAATTCCGTAAATGTACGGCAACGCTGCTTCTACCCGCTTGTCGCGGGGCAAATCAATGCCTGCGATTCGTGCCACCCTGATACTCCTCCTTCTGACGGATTTACAACTTATCCCTGCGCTTGCTTGTGTTTCGGATTTTCGCAGATGACCAACACCCGGCCATGCCGCTTAATAACCTTACATTTTTCGCAGATAGGCTTAACAGATGCTCTGACCTTCATCTGGAACACTCCTTCCGTAATGGCTCACTTGTAGCGATACGTGATTCGTCCGCGCGTCAGGTCATAGGGCGACAATTGCACCGTCACCTTATCGCCAGGCAAAATCTTGATAAAGTGCATCCGAATCTTCCCAGAAATATGGGCCAGCACCTTATGCCCGTTTGAAAGCTCTACGCGAAACATCGCGTTAGGCAACGGTTCAATGACAGTTCCCTCGACCTCAATCGCGTCTTCTTTTGACACCCACGTTCCCCCCTTCACCGCTGATGGCGCAACATTCCCGTTCTCCTATATTTCCCAACCGACCCAAAAACAAACATGAATACAGCATCCGATCTATTATACCGGAATTTTGCCGTCAATTCGAGTTAAAATTTCTGGTCCATCAGGATTAATGAAAATCGTGTGTTCAAAGTGCGCTGACAACGACCCATCACGGGTCACAACCGTCCAACCATCATCTAACACATCGACGTCATAGCTCCCCACGTTGACCATCGGTTCAATCGCCAACGCAAGTCCTGGCTTAAGGAGAATGCCACGCCCTGCGGGTCCGTAGTTGGGAACTTGAGGGTCCTCATGCATTTGGTGACCAATGCCATGCCCGACATAATCTCTGACCACGGAGAACCCGTGCTTCTCAACGTGCGACTGCACGGCATGCGAGATGTCACCTAAGTGCGCTCCAGGCTGAGCCGCCTTAATGCCCTCATAAAGCGCTTCTTCTGTCACCTTGAGAAGGAGGGCAGCCGTCTCATCCGGCGCTTCCCCGACAAAAGTCGACAATGCCGCATCCCCCACAAAAGAATCTAAAATCGCTCCGAGGTCCAAGCTGACCAAGTCATGCGGCTTAAGACGGCGACTGCCGGGAATACCATGAACCACTTCGTGATTGACGGAAATACACACGCTCGCCGGATAGCCATGGTATCCCTTAAAAATCGGGAGTGCGCCACGCTTTCGGATCTCTTCGTCCGCAATGGCATCTAAGTCTCTTGTGGTGACCCCAGCCACTGCGGCGGTTTTGAGGATCTGCAACACCTCCGCCACGACTTGACCGGCCAAACGCATCTTTTCCTTATCCCGCTGACTCTTTAATTCAATCATGGAGCGCCTCCAGCTTGTGCACGATGCTACGCGTCACCGCATCAACGCTTTGTGCCCCATCGACTTCGACGAGCACACCTTGTTCTCGGTAAAATCCGATGAGGGGCGCTGTTTGCTCTTGGTAGACCTTGAGCCGCGTCTCCACCGTCTCGGGGAGATCATCGGCGCGTTGAATGAGTTTCCCACCGCACCGATCACAGACATCCACCACTTTTGGGGGATCAAACTCGACATGATAGCCCGCCCCACACTCCGCACATACCCGCCGGCCTACGAGGCGTTTGACCAACAGATCATGGGCCACAGCAATGTATATCACCCCATGCAATGGTACGTGACGCTCCGCCAACATGGCAGCCAAGGCATGGCCTTGTGCAATATTCCGCGGAAAGCCGTCCAAAATAAACCCATTGGCGGTATCTGGCTGAGATAGTCGATCGGCCACCATGGCTTCGGTAACATCGTCGGGCACCAGCACTCCCTGGTTCATAAAATCCCGGGCCCGTTGTCCTAGAGCCGTATTGTCCGCAAGATTCTGGCGAAAGATATCTCCCGTGGATATATGGGGAATATGATAATAATCACTGAGAATCGCGGCTTGCGTACCTTTGCCCGCGCCTGGCGACCCGAGCATGACAAGATTTTTCACGACACGCACCTCATTTCATGAACCCTTGATATTGCTTCATCAACATCTGCGCTTGCATTTGTTTCAAGGTATCAAGGGCCACCCCGACAATAATCAGGAGCGAGGTGCCACCAAAGTACATCCCATTCACACCCATACCCATCGTCACAAAGCTTGGCAGCACCGCAATAACCCCCAAAAACAACGCGCCGATTAAGGTCAAGCGGCTGCTCACCTTTGCCAAATACTCAGCGGTCGGACGCCCTGGACGTATCCCGGGAATGTAACCCCCGCCCTTCTTTAAGTTATCGGCTACATCGTCCACCTTAAAGACAACCTGGGTATAAAAGAAGGTAAAGATCACCACCAGCAGAAATTCGGCGACAATGTAAATAGGCGAGGTGAACCCAAAATTCCGCTCTAGCGCCGTAACCCAGCCGCCCTTGAAGAACTGGCCGATGGTATAGGGCAAAATTAAAAGCGAAATGGCGAATATCACAGGGATAACCCCGGCTTGATTGACCCGAATAGGTAAATGAGTCGTCTGACCTTGATACATCCGGCGCCCTACCACTCGCTTTGGATACTGCACGGGTATTTTGCGTTGGCCTTCGTTGACATACACTACAGCCGCGATAATAGCGACCGCAATAATTAAGAAAATGATAATCTTAGGCCAACTCACGATGCCCGCCTGAATATATTTATACAATTGTTCCACGCCGTACGGGAGTCGCGAGATAATCCCAAAAAACACCAGCAGCGAAATCCCATTACCTACGCCTTTGTCCGTAATCTCTTCCCCAACCCACATCAAGATGGTTGATCCCGTAAGCAATAACATGGCCGTAAGCAACAAGGATCCGATGTCGTGGTGGATATAAGCAAATTCGCCGTTGGCGGCATACCCGTAGAGATAATACGCGATGCCCAAAGACTGCAAACTTCCCAATCCCAACGCAAGCCAACGGGTTACCTTGGTCATCTTCTTTTGGCCTTCTTCGCCCTCTTTGGACCATTCTTCCACCGTTGGGATAACGACCGTCATCAACTGCATGATAATGCTGGCGTTAATATAGGGAATGATACTTAAAGCAAAAATGGACAAAGTCGCGGTCGCCCCGCCGGAGAACAGGTTCAACAACGCGAAAATCGTTGCCCCATGCGTAAAGAGACTCTGAATCACCGAGGCGTGGACGCCCGGAATTGGAATATGGGCGCCCACTCGAAACACGACCAGCATCAGAAGTGTGAACAAAATGCGCTTGTTCAATTGGGACGACCGAAACGCGTTCACCATGTTTTGGGCCACGTCAAATCACCTCGGCCCGTCCAGAAACCGCCTCAATCTTCTCCTTTGCTGACTTCGAAAAGGCATTGACTTGTACGGTCAACGCGCGGTCCAACTCTCCTTCTCCAAGAATTTTGACCGGTAAATTCCGCCGCACGAGTCGGTGCTTTTTAAGCAATTCAACGGTAACGACCGTATTCGGGTCGAATTGGCTGAGGTCCCCCACGTTGACCACTTCATACTCAACGCGGAAAGGATTCACAAAACCCCGCTTAGGTAAGCGCCGCTGCAAGGGCATCTGCCCTCCCTCAAAACCAGGGCGAATGCTTCCTCCGGAACGGGCTTTTTGTCCTTTACTCCCCCGTCCCGCTGTCTTACCCAGTCCGGATCCTAAACCTCGGCCACGCCGCGTCTTCTTTTGCCGATGACCAGGGTTGGGCGTGAGTTCATGCAACCTCATTTCGTGTCCTCCTCTCCTCCGGGAATCTCCTCAACCTTGACCAAGTGACGAATTTTGTGAACCATCCCCCGAATCGACGGGTTGTCGTCGAATTCCACGGTTCGCCACATTTTTCGTAGCCCAAGACGGCTGGCCGTGTCTTTTTGTTCTTGCGCATATCCAATCGCGCTCTTGACCAATGTAATGCGCAGTTTAGCCACGGTGCGCCCCCCCTAACACCTCTTGCACTGTCCGCCCGCGCAACTTAGCCACCCGCGCAGCCTTTTTCAACTGCGCTAGGCCCTGCATAGTTGCTGCGACCACGTTGTTGGGATTCGACGTGCCTAACGATTTCGTCAACACGTCCCGCACGCCGGCGGCCTCGAGAACAGCACGCACGGGGCCCCCTGCAATCACACCGGTACCCGGCGCTGCGGGCTTGATTAACACACGCCCCGCCCCAAAGATACCGGTGACCTGATGGGGAACGGTGGTTCCCAAGCGAGGAATCGTAATCATAGACTTTTTCGCGTCTTCAACGCCTTTGCGGATGGCTTCAGGAATTTCCGTCGCCTTCCCTAAGCCCACTCCGACGCGTCCGTTTTCATCGCCGACCACTACGAGGGCACTAAAGCTGAAGCGACGTCCACCTTTCACCACTTTCGCCACACGGTTGATCGCCACCACTTTTTCTTTAAACTCACTGACTGCCTTAGACTCCTGATTCTGGGCTCCTGGCCGTGCCATAATGTCCCCCCTCTTCCTTAGAATTCTAGACCGGCCTCACGGGCCCCATCTGCTAACGCTTGGACCCGACCATGATACCGGTAGCCCCCACGGTCAAACACGACCTTTGACACGCCTTTTGCGCGGGCCCGCTCGCCGACCAACCGTCCCACCTCACGCGCCTTGGCAACCGTTAAGCGTCCCTCCATGTTGTCAAATACCTTTTCCAATGTGGAAGCCGCCGCGATTGTATGGCCGGTCGTGTCGTCAATCACCTGAGCATAGATGTTGAGATTGGACCGATAGACATTAAGGCGCGGCCGCTCCGGTGTACCCACTACCTTGCCTCGAATACGGAAGTGGCGCTTTTTGCGGGCCGCGTTCCTGTCGAATCGTTTGTACACGCCTATTCCCTCATTTCTTTCCGGTCTTCCCGACCTTACGAATAATCTTTTCGCCTTGGTAATGAATGCCCTTGCCCTTATACGGTTCGGGTGGCCGTACTCCGCGGATCCGGGCAGCTGTAGCTCCTACGGCTTCTTTGTCGTAGCCCTTGACGTAAATGTTCGTCGGGTTGGGGACCTCAAATTCGATTCCCGCAGGCGGCTCAATATTCACCGGATGCGAAAATCCTACCGCCAATACGAGATTTTGCCCCTGCTTGGAGGCACGGTACCCCACTCCTGCCATCTCTAGATGGCGTTGAAACCCTTGGGATACCCCCTCAACCATATTGGCTATAAGAGTCCGGGACAAACCCCATTGCGCGTGAGCTGTCGGACTGTCATCGCGGGGCGTTACCCGAATCTCACTTCCCGTCATTTCAACCTGTACCTCATCCCGCAGGGTTCGCTCGAGCTGACCCTTGGGGCCACTCACTTTGACTGTCATCCCGTCAATCTCAACGGTGACACCCGCGGGCACCGTAATAACCTTTTTGCCTATGCGTGACATTCGGTACCCTCCCCTTCAAATCCCCTGTTTACCATACGAAACAGAGTACTTCGCCGCCTACGTGCACCTCACGGGCCTGTTTTTCGGTCATCACGCCGCGCGACGTTGACAAGACCGCAATCCCAAGCCCACCTAATACGCGAGGAAGCTGATCATGGCCCGCATACACCCGCAGTCCCGGGCGACTGATACGCTTAAGACCGGTAATCACTCGCTCGCGGTTTGGACCATATTTCAAATGGAGACGGATAACCCCATGCTTACCATCTTCCACCAGTTCATAGTCGCGAATAAAGCCCTCTTGTTTCAAGATGTGGGCAAGGGCCCTCTTCATTTTGGAATCCGGTACGTCGACGTGCTCGCGGTATACGACGTTCGCGTTGCGTATCCGGGTTAACATATCTGCAATCGGATCAGTCACATCGATCCTCCTTTCCCTTACCAGCTAGCCTTACGCACGCCAGGTATTTCGCCTTGATGGGCCATTTTCCGGAAACATAACCGGCACAATCCAAAATCCCCAATGTAACCGTGGGGCCGACCGCACACTTGGCAACGGTGGTATTCCCGCACCTTGTACTTTGGAGTACGCTTGGCCTTGGCAATTAATGATTTCTTCGCCATGTCTTCCCTCCTAACGTTGTGGTGTAAACGGCATTCCCAATAATGCCAAAAGCTCTCTGGCCTCTTCGTCGCTATTAGCACTGGTGACCAACGTTACGTCCATCCCGCGGACTTTTTCCGTTTTGTCATATTCGACTTCAGGAAATATAATTTGCTCGCGCACGCCCAGCGTATAACTGCCGCGGCCGTCAAACCCCTTCGTCGACACCCCCCGGAAGTCACGCACCCGCGGCAATGCCATGAAGAACAGCTTCTCCATGAAATCGTACATCCGTTGGCCACGCAACGTCACCTTGCACCCTATCGGCATTCCTTCGCGCACTTTAAAGGACGCAATAGACTTCTTAGCCTTCGTAATAAGAGGTTTTTGCCCAGTAATCGCCGCGAGGTCGTGGACAGCAGCATCCATCAACTTTGGATTGGCAATAGAATCGCCGACCCCCATATTGACGACCACTTTGACCACCTTCGGCACATTCATAGGATTGTTGTACTTAAATCGCTCCATTAGGCGCGGTACGACTTCCTTCTCGTATCGCTCCTTGAGCTCTGACTCCACCGCCATGGTCAACCCCCTGTTCCGTATCTACTACTCAATCACCGCGCCGCAGTGTTTGCACTCGCGCACCTTTTTCCCGTTATCCAAAAACTTGTGCCCGGTACGGGTTGGCTTCTTGCACGACGGACAAATAATCATCACGTTGGATACGTGAATTGGCGCCTCCATGGCTATAATGCCGCCCTGTGGATACTGCTGCGTCGGTTTTTGGTGCTTTTTCATCATGTTGATCTTTTCGACCACCACCCGCTCTTCTTTCGGAATGGCGCGAATGATTTTGCCTTGCTTTCCCTTGTCTTTCCCGGTCAAAATCTTTACTAAGTCACCCTTTTTGACGTGCACCCTAGTCCCTCCTTCCTGAATTGAATGCGTGCCTTAAAGCACCTCAGGTGCTAGGGAAATAATTTTCATAAAGTCGTGCTCACGAAGTTCACGAGCGACCGGTCCGAAAATACGGGTTCCACGGGGCTCTTTTTCGTCCCCCCGCAGGATAACTGCCGCGTTCTCGTCAAACTTAATGTAAGACCCGTCCGCGCGCCGCTTCCCTGTCTTTGTCCGCACGATCACGGCCTTGACGACGTCGCCCTTCTTAACCACGCCCCCAGGTGCCGCTTCCTTGACAGAGGCCACGATAATATCTCCAATGTTGCCGTACCGGCGAAACGAACCCCCAAGTACCCGGATGCACATAATCTCCTTCGCACCCGTGTTATCTGCCACGCCCAATCGGGTTTGCGGCTGTATCATCCTCTATCCTCCTCTCCCTGCAAGCTTTAAGGCCCCTAGTCAAGGTCCTCGGCCCGCTGGAGAATTTCCACAACCCGCCACCGCTTTTCTTTGGATAACGGCCGCGTTTCCACAATGCGAACCTTGTCCCCCGTGCGGCACTGGTTTTCCTCATCATGTGCCTTGTAACGCTTTGTGCGCCGCATGGTCCGGCCATAAAGGGGATGCCGCACCAATGATTCCACCGTGACGACAACGGTCTTGTTCATCTTGTCGCTGACCACGGTCCCCTCGCGCACCTTCCTTTTGCCTATCCCCTCATCCATCTGCAAGTCTCCTCCTAATCCGCGTCGCGCGAAACCTGACGCTCGTGCATAATCGTGTGAACTCGCGCGATGTCCTTGCGCACTTGGCGCACCCGCATCGGGTTCTCAAGCTGGGCCGTGGCCAGTTGGAACCGCAGCCGGAACAGCTCTTCCTTGAGGGCCCGCAGTTTCCCAGCCAATTCATCTTGGCTTAGCTCCCGAATTTCTTTAGGCTTCATGCGCACTCTCCCCTGACTCCTCGCGTTTTACGAACCGCGTTCTAATGGGCAACTTGTGAGCGGCAAGACGCATGGCCTCACGCGCCACATCCTCCGGTACCCCGGCCAGTTCGAACATAATGCGTTGGGGCTTAACGACCGCTACCCAGAACTCTACGTTTCCTTTTCCACTACCCTGACGGGTCTCGGCGGGCTTCTTGGTCACGGGCTTGTCAGGAAAAATGGTGATCCATACCTGACCGCCACGTCGGATATACCGCGTCAAGGCGACACGCGCGGCCTCAATTTGCCGGTCCGTAATCCATGCAGGCTCAAGAGCCTGCAGCCCATACTCGCCGAACACCACCTTGTTACCGCGATGCGCTTCCCCTTTCATGCGGCCACGGTGCATCTTGCGATACTTGGTCCGTTTTGGCTGCAGCAATTAGTGCACCCCCTCTGAGACTGCCGCGACGCGCTTTTTGGCAGCTGGCAAGACTTGCCCCTTGAAAATCCATACTTTAACCCCAATGATTCCGTAGGTGGTATGGGCTTCAGCGAAACCATAGTCAATATCTGCACGCAGGGTGTGAAGAGGAATCGAGCCTTCCCACGTCCATTCCCGCCGAGCGATTTCGGCACCGCCGAGACGTCCGCTGACCATAATTTTGATTCCCTTAACACCATTTTGACGCATAGAGCGCGTCAACGACTGCTTCATAGCCCTTTTGAACGCAATACGGCGCTCCAATTGACTGGCCACATTTTCCGCAACCAATTGTGCGTCGGCGTCGGGCGCCTTGACCTCTAAAATATTGAGATTGACGCTCTTGCCACTTAGCTGCTCTAACTCTTTGCGCAATGATTCCACGCCCACACCGCCCTTACCAATCACCATACCTGGCTTGCCGGTGTGCACCGTGACCTTCAGCTTGTTCGCTGCCCCGCGCTCAATTTCTACGCGGGAAATGCCTGCCGCGTGGTGGCGCTTTTTAACATAGCGCCGGATGGCCAAATCTTCCCCAAGTAGCTGGGGTGTATCCTTTTTAGACCCGAACCAGCGTGAATCCCAGTCCTTAACAATGCCGAGACGCAAGCCTTTCGGGTGTACTTTTTGCCCCATAATCTCCTCCTAGCTGTTATGCCTGGGTCTCAGCACAACCGATATATGACTCGTGCGCTTCAGGATTGAAAATGCCTGCCCCCGACTCCTGGGGTGTATCCGCTTCAGCGTTGGTCCCCCATCTACCCATACTGCGTGCACGTAAAGATCGTCCGGGGCCATGTCGAAGTTGTGCTGGGCGTTAGCCACTGCGCTCTTAAGTAGCTTCGCAATCACCGACGATGCCCGCTTGGGTGTGTGCCGCAGAATTGCTTCGGCATCGCCCACGTTTTTCCCTCGTATCAAGTCCACAACAATGCGCACTTTGCGGGGTGAGATGCGGACATGGCGCACATGAGCCCGAGCTTCCGCTACGTCTGCCATCATTGCCATCCCCCTATTTCAGAGCTGTAGACCGCTCGGCTTTGTCTCCATGTCCCTTAAAGGTGCGGGTCGGAGCAAATTCACCAAGCTTGTGGCCAACCATCTCTTCTGTAATGTAAATCGGTACGTGTCTACGCCCATCGTGAATGCCAATCGTGTGTCCCACCATGTCGGGAATAATGGTACTGGCGCGCGCCCACGTCTTCAGGACTCGCTTCTCATTCTTTTCGTTCATGGCTTCGATTTTTTTTAGCAGTTTGGCATCGACGTACGGGCCCTTCTTTGTCGAACGACTCATACTCTACCTCCCTAGATTCCGCCGGCGTACAATGAGCCGGTCTGATGCCTTATGACGCTTCCGGGTTTTCTTACCCATTGCCACTTTGCCCCACGGAGTCATCGGGTGCTTGTGTCCGATCGGTGCTTTACCCTCACCACCACCGTGCGGATGGTCGACCGGGTTCATAACACTACCACGAACCGTTGGGCGCCAGCCCTTCCAGCGGTTCCGGCCCGCCTTCCCGATTCGGATGTTCTCGTGCTCGACATTGCCGACCTGTCCAATGGTGGCCCGGCAGCTTACCGGAACACGCCGCAACTCCCCTGATGGCAACCGCAGCAAAGCGTATTTGCCTTCTTTTGCAGCCAGTTGGGCTGAAACACCGGCGGAACGCGCTAACTGGGCTCCTTTGCCGGGAATCAATTCCACATTGTGCACAATCGTACCAACAGGAATGTCCTGCAGCTGCAAAGCATTGCCAGGCTTGATGTCCGCGTGGGGACCGGCCACTACGGTATCTCCGACCTTCAAACCCACAGGCGCCAAAATATAGGCAAGACTTCCATCTTCGTACTTCAATAAGGCGATGCGAGCCGTACGAAACGGATCGTATTCAATCGACATGACTTCCGCAGGCATATTTTCTTTGGTCCGCTTAAAGTCAATCTTCCGATACACTCGTTTGTGACCGCCGCCGCGGTGCCGGGTCGTAATACGCCCATAATTGTTGCGACCCGCCTTGCGGGGACGACCTTCGGTTAACGACTTCTCAGGACGCGTTTTCGTGATTTCGTCAAAAGACGCCACCGTCATGTGCCGCACGCCCGGAGAGGTCGGTTTCATCTTGCGTACTGCCAAGGTCCTGCCTCCTTAATGTTACACACCCTCGAAAATGTCGATCGTGTCACCTGGCGCGAGCGTGACGATGGCCTTTTTACGGCGCGTCGTGTGCCCAACCACGTTGCCTCGGCGTTTTTCCTTGCTAGGACGCCATAAGGTGTTCACTTTCGTGACGTGCACTTTGAAAATTTCCTCAATCGCATAACGAATTTCCACCTTGTTGGCGGATGGTGCCACCTCAAACGTGTACTTGTTTTGGGCCATCCGGTCCGTAGCCGCCTCAGTCACGAGAGGCCGCAATACAATATCGTAGGCTGTCTTCACTTGGTGAACACCTCCTCTACGCGCGCAATGGCGTCTTCATCCAACACAATGCGGTGGTACCGCAACAAACTGTAGGCATCTAGGCTGTCCGTCGTGACGGTGTGCACGTTTTTAAAGTTCCGCGCTGATGCCTTAAAGTTTTCATCCGGCCTTGCGGTCACAAACAAGACGTTGGTGCCTAATTCTAGCGCACGCAGCAATTCCGCCACTTGCTTAGTCCGGCGTTCCGGCAATGTCAGTTTGTTGACAACCTTTAGCTCCGCAGCATCCAACTTTGCGCTCAGGGCTTGGCGAATGGCCGCGCGCCGCATTTTTCGGGGGAACTTTAACGAGTAATCCCGGGGGTGCGGTCCAAATGTTACGCCACCGTGCCGCCATAACGGCGAGCGCGTGGTCCCTGCACGGGCCCGTCCTGTTCCTTTTTGACGCCAAGGCTTCTTACCGCCCCCGCGAACATCCGAACGCCGCTTGGTGTCGGCCGAACCCGCCCGCCGATTGGCCTGCAAGGCCACAATGGCTTGGTGCAATAACGAATGGTTCACAGGGACTGCGAAGACCGCCTCAGCCAGTTCACGCTGACCTACAACCTGCCCGTTTAAATCATAGACATTAACGGTCGGCATGCCTTACACCGCCCCTTTCTGGTTTCGCACTGAATCTCGAATCATGACCAATGACCCCTTCGGCCCAGGTACGGCGCCTTGGATCAAGATCAGGTTACGGTCCGCATCCACACGCTGCACGCGCAAACGCAAAGTCGTCACCCGCTTATGCCCCATGCGGCCTGGAAGTTTACGGCCGGGATGAACCCGCCCTCCGCCACCAGAAGTCCGTGCTCCTAACGACCCGACTCGGCGATGATACTTAGACCCATGGGTGGTGGGTCCGCGGTGGAATCCCCACCGTTTAATAACGCCCGCAAACCCTTTTCCCTTACTCGTGCCGATGACGTCCACAATATCTCCGGCTGCGAACGCATCCTCCACCTTGTGAAGGGTTCCGGGCTCCAAGTCTAAGGCTCCCGGCAAGCGGAATTCCCGTAGATACCGCACGGGCTCAATGCCGAGCTTCTCGAAGTCTTTTCGCTGCGGCTGCGCCACTTTGCGGGCCGCAATCGCACCCACACCCAGCTGGACGGCATCATAGCCTTCTTTAGCTGCGGTGCGCCTGCGGACCACACGGTTGGGTTCCGCCAAAACGACGGTTACAGGCACTGCACGACCTTCGTCATCAAAGACTTGAGTCATGCCGAGCTTTATGCCAATGATCCCTTTCATAACATCCTCCCGCCTAAAGCTTAATCTCGATGTCTACTCCGGCTGGGAGATCCAGACGCATGAGCGCATTGACAGTCTTTTGACTGGGATCCATGATGTCGATTAAACGTTTATGGATCCGCCGCTCAAACTGCTCACGTATATCTTTCTCTCCGTTCGGCGCGGTTAAGACGGTATACACTTTTTTCTCGGTCGGCAACGGAACCGGACCGGATACGGCGGCGCCGTTGCGCCGGGCCGTATCCACAATCTTCGCCGCTGACTGGTCCAAGACCTCGTAATCAAAGGCCTTGAGCCGAATCCGTATCTTCTGCTGGGCCACTGTCCGTCCCCCTTGCTTATAATAAAATCTGGGTTACAACACCAGCGCCCACTGTGCGGCCGCCTTCACGAATTGCAAAGCGCAGACCGTCTTCCATAGCGATTGGTGCAATAAGCTCGACTTCCATCTGAATGTTGTCACCGGGCATGACCATTTCCACACCTTCTGGAAGTTGGACCACACCTGTTACGTCTGTCGTGCGGAAGTAAAACTGGGGGCGGTAGCCGTTAAAGAACGGGGTGTGCCGACCACCTTCTTCCTTCGAAAGGACATAGACCTCAGCTTTGTATTTGGTGTGGGGGTGAATGCTCCCGGGCTTGGCGAGAACCTGACCCCGCTCGACTTCTTCTTTGTCAACACCACGGAGCAAGCAACCGATGTTGTCTCCGGCCACCGCCTGGTCCAACACCTTGCGGAACATTTCAACCCCTGTGACTACCGTCTTCTTGGCGGTTGGAACAAGACCCACAATCTCGACTTCTTCTCCCACTTTGACCGTGCCGCGCTCGACACGACCGGTCACGACGGTACCACGTCCGGTAATGGACATGGTGTCCTCAACGGGCATCAAGAACGGCCTGTTAACATCACGCTCGGGGGTCGGGATGTAGTCGTCAACCGCATCCATCAAGTCCCAAATCTTACCGCACCACTCGCAGTCCCGCTTTCCACAACCGCACTCCAAGGCCTTAAGGGCAGAGCCCGCCACGACCGGAATGTCGTCTCCAGGAAATTCGTAGCTGCTGAGCAATTCACGAACTTCGATCTCGACTAGCTCCATCAGTTCAGGGTCGTCCACCATGTCGGCCTTGTTCAAGAAGACGACAATGCTGGGCACGCCCACCTGACGAGCAAGCAAAATGTGTTCACGGGTTTGCGGCATCGGACCGTCAGCAGCAGACACCACCAAAATCGCACCGTCCATCTGCGCAGCACCGGTAATCATGTTTTTAACGTAGTCGGCGTGTCCAGGGCAATCGACGTGCGCATAGTGGCGGTTGTCGGTTTCATACTCAACGTGCGCGGTGGCAATGGTGATTCCACGTTCGCGCTCTTCGGGAGCTCCGTCAATCTGATCATAGGCCGTGTACTGCGCTTGGCCCTTGGTGGACAACACCCGTGTGATGGCCGCGGTGAGGGTCGTCTTACCGTGGTCAACGTGTCCAATCGTTCCGACATTAACGTGGGGCTTGGTGCGTTCATATTTCTTCTTGGCCATTGATAAATCCTCCTCATTGACAGTGTGTTTAGGGTTGGCAAAGACTAGTGTTTTGCCTTAATGACCTGTTCGGTCACATGGCGGGGTGCCTCATCGTAGTGCGAGAACTGCATGGTAAATGTGCCGCGCCCTTGCGTACGCGACCGAATATCCGTCGCGTAACCAAACATTTCGGCTAGAGGCACCATGCCGCGAATGGCTTGGGCGCCGCCGGGACGGGGGTCCATGCCTTCAATACGACCACGCCGGGAGTTGAGATCTCCTATGACATCACCCATATACTCATCGGGCACAACAACCTCAACAGCCATGATGGGTTCTAGCAATACGGGATTGGCTTTTTGTGCGGCGGCCTTAAATCCCATGGATCCAGCAATCTTAAACGCCATTTCACTGGAGTCCACTTCGTGGTAAGAGCCGTCAAATAGTGTAACACGAACATCTAGAACCGGGTATCCTGCTAACACCCCGGAACTTGTGGCCTCCCGCACCCCAGCTTCAACGGCCGGGATATACTCGCGCGGAACCACACCGCCCACGATCTTGTTAACGAATTCAATGCCCTGACCGGGTTCCAGCGGTTCAACGCGTAGCCACACGTGTCCGTACTGTCCGCGCCCACCACTTTGGCGGATGAATTTTCCTTCCGCCTCGACAGCCTTACGCAAGGTTTCACGGTAGGCAACCTGCGGCTTACCGACATCCGCCTGCACCTTGAATTCACGAAGCAACCGGTCCACAATAATTTCCAGATGCAGTTCACCCATGCCGGCGATAATGGTTTGCCCGGTTTCAGGGTCCGTGAACATCCGGAACGTGGGATCTTCCTCCGCTAGCTTCGACAACGCTGTTCCCATTTTATCTTGGTCGGCTTTCGTCTTAGGTTCAATCGCAACCGAAATCACAGGCTCCGGGAAGACCATCGTTTCCAGCAAAATGGGATTTTGCTCATCCGTTAAGGTATCCCCTGTCGTTGTGTCCTTAAGCCCCACAGCCGCCGCAATATCGCCGGCATACACGGTGTCGAGCTCCTCACGGTGATTGGCATGCATCTGCAAAATACGACCAATGCGTTCACGACGGCCCTTGGTCACATTGTAGACGTATGAACCGGAGGACAATGTCCCCGAGTATACCCGGAAGAAGGCAAGCTTTCCTACAAAGGGGTCGGTCATGATTTTAAACGCTAATGCCGAGAAAGGCGCCGAATCGGACACTTCGCGATAAATCTCTTCGCCTGTCGCCGGATCATGGCCTCTTACGGAACCCACGTCAAGCGGCGACGGAAGGTAATCCACAACCGCGTCCAACAATGGCTGAACGCCTTTGTTGCGGTAGGACGATCCGCAAAGCACCGGAACCAATTGATTGCTTAAGGTGCCCTTCCGCAAGGCTGCGCGAATCTCGTCTTCGGTCAACTCTTCGCCTTCCAAATACTTTTCCATCAAAGCATCGTCCATGTCGGCCGCGGCTTCGAGCAAAATTTGGCGATGCTCCAAGCAAACCGCTTCTAATTCTTCCGGGATGTCCATGTATTCGCCGGTGGTCCCGAGTTCGTCTTCGTAGAGGTAGGCTTTCATTTTCAGAAGGTCGACAATCCCACGAAACTGGTCTTCGGCGCCCCATGGCCATTGAATGGCTACCGGGTTGGCTCCTAAACGGGTCCGAATTTGATTAATGGTATTCTGAAAATCGGCCCCAATGATGTCCATTTTGTTGACATAAGCAATACGGGGCACTTGATACTTATCGGCTTGCCGCCATACCGTCTCCGATTGCGGTTCAACCCCGCCCTTCGCGTCAAAAACGGCGATTGCGCCATCTAGAACGCGTAAGGAGCGCTCCACTTCAACTGTAAAGTCCACGTGGCCGGGCGTGTCGATAATGTTGATACGGTGATTACGCCAGGCAGCCGTTGTCGCGGCCGACGTGATGGTGATGCCCCGCTCTTGCTCTTGGACCATCCAGTCCATTGTTGCCGTGCCTTCGTGAACTTCCCCAATTTTGTGAGTACGGCCCGTGTAGAATAAAATACGCTCGGTGGTTGTCGTCTTACCGGCGTCAATATGGGCCATAATCCCGATGTTTCGGGTACGTTCCAAGGGAAACGATCGAGCCATGACTGCGAAACTCCCTTCTTACCTTCCTGCTTTCCAGTCCCCGGAAGCAATTTACCAACGGTAGTGCGCGAAGGCCTTGTTGGCATCCGCCATACGGTGCATTTCGTCGCGCCTTTTCACAGCGCCCCCCGCGTTATTCGCGGCATCAAGAATTTCATTGGCGAGACGCTCTTCCATAGTGCGTTCTTGCCGGTTACGCGCATACTGTACAAGCCACCGAATCGATAAAGAGAGCCGTCGTTGCGGCCGCACTTCGATGGGAACCTGATAGGTTGCGCCACCGACCCGGCGGGGCCGAACTTCCAGAAGCGGCGTCGTGTTTTTCACAGCCGCGTCAAAAACTTCCATGGCATCTTTTCCGCTCTTTTCGGCCACAATATCAAGGGCTCGGTAGACAATGCGTTCTGCAAGGTTCTTCTTTCCATCGAGCATGACCTTGTTCGTCAGTGCTGCAACGAGCGGACTATTATAGACCGCGTCGGGAGTGATTTGCCGTACTCCCGCTGCTCCACGCCTTGGCAATGCGTTACCTCCTTCTTACTTCACAGATACCCTACTTTTTACCTGCAGGTTGATTTTTCTTGGCGCCGTATTTCGACCGCCCCTGCGCGCGCTTTTGCACACCACCAGCATCAAGCGTTCCCCGCACGACGTGGTAGCGCACCCCTGGTAGGTCACGCACACGACCGCCCCGCACAAGGACAACCGAGTGTTCTTGCAGGTTGTGACCAATGCCGGGGATATAAGCCGTGACTTCTTCTCCATTGGTTAAACGAACACGTGCCACCTTACGCAATGCCGAGTTAGGTTTTTTAGGCGTCACGGTCTTGACGCTGATGCATACGCCCCGCTTCTGTGGATTCCCACGCAACGCGGGTGCCGTTGATTTCTTTGTGGTTTTCTTGCGTCCATGTCGAATCAATTGGTTAATTGTCGGCACTACCTTGACCCCCCTTTCACCGGGGCAGCTATCAGGCTCGCTCCGGTATTAGTGCCGCACAAGCAGCACCTACTTCAATTCCGCACAATCGGCCGAGTTCATCCATAGAATCCACGTAGTCAATCGGAATGCTGCGGTTTTGGCTTTGAGTCGCGATGTCCTCAATGACCCGGGCTTCAGCGTCTTTAGCTATGTAGACGTGAAGCGCTGTTCCATGGGTAATTTTCTTCAAAGTCTCCCGCATACCGACAACCCGGCGCCGATTGTCTCGCAGCGCGTCGATATCCATTGGTCTGGCCTCCCGGCGGTTACAGGCTTAGACACACTAGGGTATTTTATCACTGGAAAAGAGGCGTGTCAATTGACACGCCTCTTTTTGGCTGGTGATGCTACTTGATGAGCTCATTCTCGAGGTGCTCGGTTTCGGTACCTTCGGGGCCCTCAATCACCACATTGCGGTACCGAGACATTCCTGTCCCTGCTGGAATAAGCTTGCCGATAATCACGTTCTCTTTAAGACCCAATAGCGGATCGCGTTTGGCTTTAATCGACGCTTCCGTTAACACGCGTGTTGTTTCTTGGAAGGACGCGGCCGATAGGAACGAGTCGGTCGCTAAGGACGCCTTCGTAATTCCCAGCACCACGGGTTTTGCGACCGCAGGAGTTCCCCCACGCATCAACACTTCCGCATTTTGGTCCTCAAAATCAAACCGGTCAACCAAAGCGCCTGGCAACAAATCGGTGTCGCCGGCTTCTTCGATCTTCACCTTGCGCATCATCTGGCGGACCATGACCTCAATATGCTTGTCATTGATATCCACCCCTTGCAGCCGGTAAACCCTCTGCACCTCTTGGAGCAAGTAGTTTTGCACACCCCGAAGCCCTAGGACCCGGAGCAAATCATGGGGATTGACCGAGCCCTCGGTCAGCTCGTCACCCGCCTCAATACGGTCTCCATCATGCACGCGGATGCGTGATCCAAAGGGCACCACATACGTTTGGGCGTCATTTTGGTCATCGTTGACGACCGTAATCTCGCGCCGGCCTTTGTTCTCCCCAATCTTAACCACGCCGCCCGCTTCCGCGATGATGGCTTGACCTTTAGGCTTACGCGCCTCAAAAAGTTCTTCGACACGCGGCAGACCCTGGGTAATGTCATCTCCAGCCACACCACCCATGTGGAATGTCCGCATCGTGAGCTGAGTGCCCGGCTCGCCAATGCTCTGCGCTGCGATGATTCCCACCGCCTCACCCACTTCAACAATACCGCCTCTGGCGAGGTTGCGACCATAGCATGCCACGCAGACCCCAAAGCGTGATTGGCACGTCTGCACGGAGCGTACGCGAACTTCTTTGATTCCCGCGTCCACGATCGCTTGCGCAACGTCTTCCATAATAATTTCGTTGGCTTTGATCAACAGTTCACCGGTTTCGGGATGATACACATCTTCGGGCACGACCCGCCCAACAAGTCGGTCGTAGAGACCCTCGATGGTTTGGCCGCCATCTTTGATCTCAGAGACCAAGGTCCCCTGAGTGGTGCCACAATCCATCTCCCGAACAATCACATCTTGGGCCACGTCGACTAGACGCCGTGTTAAGTAACCCGAGTCTGCTGTCCGCAACGCCGTATCCGCAAGCCCTTTTCGAGCTCCGTGCGTCGACGTGAAATATTCGAGCACCGTCAAGCCTTCACGGAAATTAGCCCGGATTGGGAGCTCAATGATCCGCCCGGAAGGGTCAGCCATTAGACCCCGCATTCCGGCGAGCTGCGAAATCTGTTGCACATTACCACGGGCTCCAGAAGTGGCCATCATATACACGGAGTTATTCTTGTCAAGAGTCTCCATCAGGGCCTGGGTGACACGCTCTTTGGCTCGGGTCCAGATCCCAATGACGCGCTCATAACGCTCGTCGGCAGTAATGAGTCCCCGCCGATACTGGCGCGTGACTTGAACGACTTCGTCTTCGGCTTCCTTCAATATTTCCTTCTTTGCATCCGGTATCACGATGTCCGAGACCGCAATGGTCACGCCCGCGCGGGTCGCGAAATTAAAGCCCAGTGCCTTAATCCGGTCCAAGGTTTCCGCCGTCACGTCGTTTCCATAGGTACGAAACAAATTGGCCACGATGGTCGCTAGCGCTTTACGGCCTACGGTTTGGTCGATAAACCGCAACCCCTCCGGTAACGCGTTGTTGAAGAGGAACCGCCCTAAGGTTGACGTCCGTTTTTCGCCATCATACCGCATGGTGATTCGGGCATGTAAGTCTAGGAGCCCTTGCGAATAGGCCATTTCCCCTTCAGAAAGGTCTGCCAAGATCATGCCTTCGCCCTTAGCATTCTCCTTATCCATCGTCAGGTAGTACGATCCGAGCACCATGTCTTGGGTCGGCGTCACCACGGGTTGCCCATCTTTCGGGTTGAGAATATTTTGGGTCGATAACATGAGCACCCGCGCTTCAGACTGAGCCTCGGCGGACAAGGGGACATGCACAGCCATCTGGTCACCATCAAAGTCCGCATTATACGCGGTACAGACCAAGGGATGAATTTGAATGGCGCGCCCTTCAACTAAGACGGGTTCAAAGGCTTGAATCCCAAGGCGGTGCAAGGTTGGGGCGCGGTTTAGGAGCACCGGATGCTCACGAATAACATCTTCGAGCACATCCCACACTTCCGGCCGCACACGCTCCACCATGCGTTTCGCCGACTTGATGTTATGGGCGTAGCCTTCGTTCACCAGCTTTTTCATCACAAACGGCTTGAAGAGTTCTAACGCCATTTCCTTGGGAAGCCCACATTGGTGCATTTTGAGTTTGGGCCCTACCACAATAACCGAGCGGCCTGAATAGTCAACGCGTTTTCCGAGCAAATTCTGGCGAAATCGTCCTTGCTTTCCTTTAAGCATATCCGACAGAGATTTTAGGGGCCGATTACCCGGGCCCGTAACCGGACGTCCACGGCGGCCGTTGTCAATCAGTGCATCGACCGCCTCTTGGAGCATGCGCTTTTCATTGCGCACAATAATATCCGGTGCTCCGAGATCTAACAGCCTCTTTAACCGGTTGTTGCGATTGATCACCCGGCGATAGAGGTCGTTCAAGTCAGAGGTGGCAAACCGTCCTCCATCAAGCTGCACCATGGGGCGCAAATCTGGCGGGATGACCGGAATGACGTCCAAAATCATCCAGTCTGGCCGATTGCCGGATTGCCGGAATGCTTCCACCACTTCGAGACGGCGAATCGCCCGAATACGGCGTTGTCCCGATGAGCTGTTCAACTCGCCGCGCAGCTCCTGGGACAGGTCCTCGAGGTCCAGTTCCGCCAACAATTCCTTGACCGCTTCCGCTCCCATGCCCGCACGGAAATGGGCACCATATTTCTCCCGGTACTCCCGGTACTCTGACTCGACCAGCAATTGCTTTTTCATCAGCGGCGTTGTGCCTGGCTCGATTACCACGTAGGCCGCGAAGTATAAGACCTTCTCCAACGCACGCGGCGACATGTCGAGAATCAAGCCCATCCGAGAGGGAATCCCCTTAAAGTACCAAATGTGGGACACAGGGGCCGCTAACTCAATGTGCCCCATACGTTCCCGCCGCACCTTGGAACGTGTCACTTCTACACCGCAACGGTCACACACCACGCCTTTGTAACGGACGCGCTTGTATTTTCCGCAGTGACACTCCCAGTCCTTGGTGGGTCCAAAGATTTTCTCACAGAACAGCCCTTCACGTTCCGGTTTCAACGTCCGGTAGTTAATCGTTTCGGGCTTTTTCACTTCGCCTTTAGACCATTCCCGGATTTGCTCAGGAGATGCCAAGGCAATGCGCATCGAATCAAAGTGGTTTACATCTAACATCGAGTTGGATCCCTCCCGGTCTAGTAATCCTCGCCGTCTGTATCGCCCTCATCATCCGGGTCTACGCCATCCTCGTCGAGACCCTCATCGAACTCGGAATCCTCTGATCCTTTGCGCAAGATGGCGTAGGCATTTTCGGCTTGCTCATCAAAGTTCATGCCGCGCCCTGGCGCAAACTCTTCAGGCCGCCCACCTTCTGCATCTTCCATCAGACGGTGCAGCTCTTGCCCTTCGACATCATCTATGGCTTCAGGCAGAAGGTCAAAGGTGCGCTGATCCCCAGGCTCGTCATCCAACTCTCGCATTTCGATTTCTTCGTCGTTCTCGTTGAGAATCTTGACGTCCAATCCTAGACTTTGCAGTTCTTTAATCAGCACTTTGAAGGATTCCGGCACGCCAGGTTCTGGCACGTTCTCGCCTTTGACAATGGCTTCGTAGGTTTTGACACGCCCCACGACATCGTCAGACTTCACTGTCAGAAGCTCCTGGAGTGTGTAGGCCGCGCCATACGCTTCTAAGGCCCACACTTCCATTTCTCCAAAGCGCTGTCCACCGAATTGCGCCTTTCCGCCCAGAGGCTGCTGCGTCACCAGCGAGTAAGGGCCCGTAGACCGCGCGTGGATTTTGTCGTCGACTAAGTGGGCCAACTTCAGCATATAAACCACACCCACGGTGACCTCGTTATCAAAGCGTTCACCCGTGCGGCCATCATACAACGGCGTCTTGCCTGAGGCTGGCAAATGAGCGTCTGCGAACATACGCTGCAAGTCTTCTTCGCGCGCTCCATCAAAGACCGGCGTCGCCACTTTCATTCCTAGAGCCCGCGCGGCCCATCCCAAGTGAGTTTCCAAAACCTGCCCAATGTTCATACGGCTAGGCACCCCTAGGGGGTTCAAGACAATTTCCACAGGAGTTCCATCGGGCAAGAACGGCATGTCTTCTTCGGGCAAAATCCGGGAAATGACCCCTTTGTTCCCATGCCGCCCAGCCATTTTGTCGCCTTCCGATATTTTGCGTTTTTGGGCGATGTAGACTTGCACCAACTGATTAACGCCGGGTGAGAGTTCGTCCCCTTGGTCACGAGTAAATACCTTGACATCCACCACGATGCCCGATTCTCCATGCGGCACGCGTAACGATGTATCGCGCACTTCGCGTGCCTTTTCCCCGAAAATTGCCCGTAGCAGGCGTTCTTCAGCGGTGAGTTCCGTTTCCCCTTTCGGCGTCACCTTGCCAACTAAGACGTCGCCGGGCCGAACTTCCGCCCCAATTCGAATAATCCCGCGGTCGTCCAAGTCCTTGAGAACCTCTTCTCCCACGTTGGGAATATCCCGCGTAATCTCCTCAGGCCCCAATTTCGTATCGCGGGCATCGCATTCATATTCTTCAATATGAATGGATGTAAACACATCATTCTTTACCAGCTTTTCGCTTAGCAGAATCGCGTCTTCGTAGTTGTATCCTTCCCATGGCATAAAGGCCACCACCACGTTACGTCCCAAAGCCAACTCGCCTTTATCCGTCGAAGGACCATCTGCAATGATCTCCCCTGCCGACACGCGCTGCCCTTTGCGCACAATGGGCTTTTGATTGATACAAGTGCCCTGGTTAGACCGCGTAAACTTCAAAAGCTTATACGTGGAAACGGTGTGGTCATCATTTCTCACCGTAATTTGGTCAGCTTGAATTCGGTCGACGACACCGTCTTTCTCACTAATACTGACAACCCCTGAGTCCCTAGCGGCTTTCGCTTCCATCCCCGTGCCCACGACTGGAGAATCCGGCACCAACAACGGCACCGCTTGGCGCTGCATGTTCGCTCCCATCAAGGCACGGTTGGCATCGTCATGTTCAAGAAAGGGAATCAAGGCTGTTGCAATCGAGACCACCTGTTTAGGCGAGACGTCCATGTAGTCGACCCGCTCTGGTGTCTCTTCCAAAATTTCATGACGAGAACGCACCGTCACGCGCGGTGCCACAAAATGACCATCTTCGGTTAAAGGCTCGTTGGCCTGAGCAATAACGGTATCGTCCTCTTCATCTGCCGTCAAATACACAATTTCATCCGTGACGCGGCCTTGTTCCTTATCCACCTTGCGATAAGGCGTTTCAATAAAGCCGTAGGCATTGATGCGAGCAAATGTCGATAATGACCCGATCAACCCAATGTTTGGTCCTTCAGGCGTTTCAATCGGACACATCCGGCCGTAGTGAGAGTGGTGCACATCCCGAACTTCGAACCCAGCACGCTCTCTAGACAATCCCCCCGGGCCCAAAGCAGATAGCCTTCTCTTATGCGTCAACTCCGCCAAAGGATTGGTTTGGTCCATAAACTGCGAGAGCTGTGATGATCCGAAAAACTCCTTGACAGCTGCCACCACAGGACGAATATTGATAAGCGCTTGTGGCGTGATGGATTCAATATCTTGAATCGTCATCCGTTCGCGAACGACCCGCTCCATCCGGCTTAATCCCACACGGAATTGGTTTTGCAAGAGCTCTCCCACAGAACGCAACCGACGATTGCCCAGATGGTCAATATCATCGGTTGAGCCAATCCCCTCAAACAATGTGGTCAGGTAATTAAAACACGCCACAATGTCCTCTCGAGTCACGGTTTTCACGCTAACATCCGGTTGGCCGTTGGACACGACCATCACTTCTTCGCCGTTCGGCAGGCCGACACGAATAGTTTTAACCTGCGCTTCATCCAAGCGGATCGCTTGTTCCCGGTCAATGTGGTCGCCTTCGCGTGCTAAAATTTCTCCGGTTTCGGGGTGGACGATTGTTTCCATGGCGGTCGTCCCAACAATACGCCGTCGCAATGAAAGCTTTTTGTTGAACTTGTAGCGCCCCACGTTGGCTAAGTCATAGCGCTTAGCATCAAAGAACAGCGATTGCAGCAAACTTTGTGCGCTTTCCACCGTCGGCGGCTCACCGGGTCTAAGGCGCTTGTATATCTCAATCAAGGCCTCTTCTTGGGTTTTGGCGGCATCTTTAGACAAGGTGGTCTGAATACGTTCGTCGTCACCCACCGCCTCAATAATTTGCGCATCGGTTCCAAAACCAAGAGCTCGCAATAAAATGGTAGCAGGCAATTTCCGGGTCCGGTCAATTCGCACCGACAACACATCGTTGGAATCTGACTCAAATTCCAGCCATGCCCCTCGGTTCGGTATCATTGTGGCAAAATAAAGCCGTTTGCCGGACGGATCGATCTGCTCGCCAAAATATACCCCCGGGGACCGCACAAGCTGGGAGACAATCACACGCTCCGCACCATTAATAATAAACGTCCCCTTGTCCGTCATCAGGGGGAAGTCGCCCATGAAGACATCCTGCTCTTTGACTTCACCGGTTTCCTTATTGATGAGACGCACACGCACATGCAAAGGAGCAGCATAGGTCACGTCCCGTGCCTTGCATTCCTCGACTGAATATTTTGGGGTCTTCAAATTGTAATCCACAAATTCTAAAATCAGGTTGCCGGTAAAATCCTGGATCGGGGAGATGTCGCGAAACATCTCACGCAAGCCCTCGCGCAAAAACCATTGATAGGAGTTTTGCTGAATTTCGATGAGGTTGGGCATGTCAAGAACTTCGTTGATGCGCGCAAAAGACACCCGCTGCGGGTGCTCGGCTTGGAGAGGATAAGCCATTCACAGTCAGCTCCTTGTTCTGATTTAGGTCCCAAAGGTTGCACGAGTGCTACAGACACGCGCCAACACGGTTGGTATGAATTGGCTTATAAAATATGGCAATTAAAAATAATATCACAAGCCCACCCCTAGGTCAAGGAAAAGTTTTTTCCGACCCAAGGGAGGGCTCCTACACTAGACTTTCAACAAACTATTTAACCTGAGCAGTTGCTCCGGCTTCTTCCAACTTCGCCTTTGCTGCATCGGCATCCGCCTTTGAAATCTTTTCCTTCACCGGCTTCGGCGCTCCGTCCACTAATGCCTTCGCTTCGGTTAGGGACAAGCCTGTCAATTCACGCACAGCCTTGATAACCTGGACCTTCTTGTCACCCGCTGAGGTCAAGATGACGTCAAACTCGGTTTGCTCAGCTTCCTCGGCCGCAGGAGCTGCTGCTCCACCAGCCGCGGGAGCCGCGGCGACCGCAACCGGGGCGGCAGCCGTCACGCCAAACTCTTCTTCCAGCGCCTTCACTAACTGGGATAATTCTAGCACATTCATCTCTTTCACGGATTCAATAATCTCTTCAACCTTGGCCATTAATTTTCCTCCTTAAGTCGCGTGAACGGGTCACGCTTGTTCTTTTTGTTGACGAACTTGGTCAAGAGCTCGGACTAAATTGGTGACGGGCGCATTTAAGACCCAAACCAGCTGTTGAATGGGCGCGTTAAGAGTTCCAACCAACTTGCCAAGGAGCACTTCACGCGTCGGCAGATCGGCCAGTTCCCGAACACTTTGGGCCGACAAGGCGCGTTTGCCCAAAATCCCGGCCTTAATTTCGATCTTGCGGAATTCCCGCGCCGCCTGCGTCATAAGCTTCGCGGCAACGACAGGGTCGTCATGCGCAAAGGCCACGGCTGTAGGACCTTCCAAGTACGGCTCTAGTCCTTCAATACCGACTTCATCCGCAGCTCTCTTAATCAAGGTGTTTTTGATAACCTTGAACGAGACCCCACCTTTGCGAAGACTTTCGCGCAACTGCCCTAACTGCTGCACAGTCAAGCCTCGGTAATTCGCAAGGACCGCCCCCGATGAGGCTTGCAATTCCTCGCGCGTCTCTTCAATGACCTGCGCTTTTTGTGGTGTTGGCACACATTCACCCCCTTAAACAAAAAAATGCCTCCACCCAAGAACGGCAGAGGATCTGTAGACAAAACATATCCAAATTCCTACCTAAGTGGGGTATTAAGCCTGATTAAGGCACCCACTGTCTTGGGTTCGGAGTTTACCCTAACACGAATGGCACAAAAAAGCAACCACATTTTCACCATGCAATCTCAATTACCAAGATCGGGCCCTTGCGGCATTGTCGTGGCCCCAGTCACCACGCTTAGAAGAATAATACCAAACGATACCATCAACAGGCCTCGACCGATATGGTGGAAATGTTCTATTCGGCCTCCGGCCACAATGGCTAAGATAGCCGCTAGAGATACGGCTAATTTGATGAGGTCGCGCACGATCTCTTCTCCACCTTTCTGTTGTGATTGTCGGGCCATCATTTCTAAAACGCGCCTGAGATTATGACGCAATGACTGGAGAGACAAAGTCCGATCCCCAACGGACCGGATCGCCAGCGACAACAAAACAGTTAGGGAGAAAGCCACCCTATTGTAAAACAATATAGCATAAGGATTATGACGAAAGTTGACGAACAAAGTAGCGGTGAAAAAAGTTGTTCTGCTCCCGAAGGGCAAGGTCTTGAAGCGGGCGACGATTCACCCAATACAAAAGGCGCCGACAGCGCCGACGCCTTTTGATTGCGATACACACAACAGTCTTGGTTAGACGGCGCGTTGTGCCGACTGAGGATTTACACGAATTCCAGGTCCCATCGTGGTGGAAATCGTAATCGACTTCAAATAAACCCCTTTAGCTGCAGCCGGGCGCGCTTTATTCAAGGCATCCACCAACACCACAAGATTTTCTTCCAGCTGCTCAGGAGCAAAGCTGACCTTACCAATAGGGGCATGGACAATCCCAGCTTTTTCCGTACGAAACTCGATTTTTCCGGCTTTAATTTCTTTGACCGCATTGGCCACGTCAAATGTCACGGTTCCGGTCTTAGGATTAGGCATCAAGCCCTTGGGGCCCAAGATTTTTCCAAGACGCCCAACCAACGCCATCATATCAGGCGTCGCGACAGCCACATCAAAGTCTGTCCAGCCTGCTTGGACACGCTCCGCTAAGTCCTCGGCCCCCACGACATCCGCGCCGGCTTCTTCGGCCTCTTTAGCTTTGTCCCCTTTTGCAAACACTGCTACCCGTTGTGTTTTGCCGATGCCTTGGGGAAGTACTACCGCACCCCGAACAACCTGATCGGAGTGACGGGGATCAACGCCGAGGCGGATCGCGACTTCCACCGTTTCATCAAATTTAGCGTGAGCCGTTTCTTTCGCCAATTGAATAGCGGTACTGACGTCATATAAACGGCCCTTTTCCACACGGGCAGCGGCCTCTACGTATCGTTTGCCTACACTCATTCTAAACCCTCCTTGTGGTCCAGCGGCTGCATAGCCTCCCACGAAGCTTTAATCAGCAATCTCCACGCCCATACTGCGTGCTGTACCTTCAATCATCCGCATGGCCGCTTCGATCGTCGTCGCATTCAAGTCGGGCATCTTCGTCTCTGCGATTTGTTTGACCTGTTCTCGGGTCAAAGTCCCCACCTTTTTGGTATTAGGGGTTGCTGAACCACTTTCCAGACCGAGCGCCTTTTTAATTAAGACGGCCGCGGGCGGAGTTTTGGTCACAAATGTAAAGGAGCGATCTTCATAAACCGTAATTTCTACGGGAATAATCAGACCAACTTGGCCTTGCGTACGTTCGTTGTAATCCTTGACGAAGGCCATGATATTCACGCCGTGTTGCCCTAAGGCCGGACCAACCGGCGGTGCGGGAGTTGCCTTTCCTGCTGGGATCTGCAGTTTAATGACCGCGGTTACTTTCTTTGGCACAATTTCCCCTCATTTCTTACTCCATTTCAGCCACTTGAGCAAAATCCACTTCAAGCGGGGTTTCTCGACCGAACATCGACACCGTAACGCGCACCTTGCCGCGATCAGCGAAAACCTCTTCGATACGCCCAGAAAAACCTTCAAAGGGCCCTTCAATTACTGTAATCTCCTGGCCCACTGTCAAATTCACTTTGGGCAATTCGGGAACTCCTGACAGGTCGCTGCCCAGGATCATATGCACTTCGTGTTCAAGTAAGGGAATGGGACGCGTGCCCGACCCCACAAATCCGGTTACACCCGGCGTATTGCGCACGACGTACCATGAATCGTCCGTCATGATCATTTCCACCATGACATAGCCCGGAAACACTTTCTTTTTCACGAGCTTTTTTTTGCCATCTTTCACTTCAAGCTCTTCTTCCATGGGAACCATGATCCGAAAGATCTTGTCTCCCATGTTCATGGACTCCACACGCTTTTCTAGGTTAGCTTTCACTTTGTTCTCGTAACCAGAATAGGTGTGTATCACATACCAATTTTTCTCCACTGTACCAGCCGCCTTCCCTCACAAAAAAATGCGCCAAGCCGGCGTCAGGGTAAGGCCTCCAAGGCGCTTGTACTAGCGAACGAAATGGTCCAGCCCCAAATTAAACAGGGCATCAAGCCCCATAATAATCAGCGCGACAAGTAAAGAAAAAGACACTACAAACCCTGTATACGACAAAGTCTGGCGAGGCGTTGGCCACACCACTTTTTTCAATTCTGACCGCACTTCCCGAAGATAGCGGCGAGACCTATCAGTTGTCGATACAGTTGTTTTGCCCTTTGCTTCCATCATTTTCCCCATTTCTGTGAATCCGGAAACCTATCGCGTTTCACGATGAACAGTATGGGTCCGGCACCACCGACAGTATTTGCGGCGCTCCAGCCGATTAGGGTCATTTTTCTTGTTCTTGGTCGTCGTGTAATTGCGTCGTTTGCAATCCGAGCACGCCAAGGTAATAATTGTACGCATGTCGCTTACCTCCCACTCATGCGCAAGGATTTTATCATACCGTGGTTAAGGTGTCAATGACAGAAGAAGTGGCCGCGAGCCGTTAGCCTATTCCCAGGCTACGTTCCTTCAACCGACAGATGTTGATGACACCTCCAAAGAGGTTGGCATACAATAATAGGAAAATCATACCCATTAAGGAAGGATGTCCTATGCCGCTTAGCACCGACGACCTTCGCACCTTTTTACACTCCGCTCGTGCCCTAGGTCCAGAATATGATGAGGAATGGATTGAGCAGGTCCGCACAGCTATGCAACGCGCCGACATCGATGCCGGTCTGTCCACATTTGCCCAACTATCCCCTGCCCAACAGCGCCGATGGCTCCGCCAAGCGCGCCGCATCGCACAACGCCCGCATCCTTGGGCCTTGGTGGCTGTGGTCTTCGCCACAATGGCATTTTCAATCCCACTGCTGGCGATTGGCGGGATGTTTGGCCAGCTCCCAGGGATTCTTGCGGTGTTGAGTTTGGATGTATTGGCTATGGCCACATTATGGTGGGTTAGTCGATAAAAACCCGGTCGAGAATCTCCTAAGAGATCCCGACCGGCTCATTACCTTTATCCTTGGTCAGGAACGCCTTGGCTAAAGACGCGACTTGCAAGGATGTCTTCTGCCTCAATGGTTATCAAATCGTCTTTTTGCACGCGGCCCCCTTTTGCGAATAGCCGATTGGCCTGCCGTAGTCGTGCTCGATCTAATGCATTGCGGATACTGCGGGCGTTCGCAAAGTTCGGCATCTGCATGCGCTTTTCTAAGTACGAACGAAAGGCGGTGCGCGCATCTGGGCTGAGACGATAATGCTGCTCAGCCAGCATCAGTTCGGCTATGAGCAACAATTCATCCGCAGAGTAATCTGGAAAATCGATATGGTGAGCAATCCGTGACCGCATGCCAGGATTGGATTTAAAAAATCGGTCCATCCGATCTTTATATCCCGCCAGAATAACGACGAGATCATCTCGTTGATTCTCCATCACTTGTAGAAGAATCTCAATGGTTTCTTGCCCGTAATCTCGTTCATTCTCTTCGCGATAAAGATAATAGGCTTCGTCAATAAAAAGCACGCCGCCCATAGCCCGTTTCAGGACTTCTTTTGTTTTCGGCGCAGTATGTCCAATATACTGTCCAACGAGGTCATCGCGGGTCACCGCGACCATGTGACCTTTGCGCACATATCCCAAGCGGTGTAGGATTTCCGCCATGCGCATGGCCACGGTGGTTTTCCCTGTTCCCGGGTTGCCTGTAAAAGACATGTGTAAAGAAGGCGTTTGCGATGATAATTCCAATTGGCGACGCATCTTATCGACGAGAAGAAGCGCAGCAATTTCACGAATCCTGGTCTTCACGGGAACGAGGCCAACTAATTCCTTGTCCAATTGCGCTAAAATGTCAAGGACTTTTGTCTCACCTAAGACGGTGTCGAAATCCATTGACGCTTCGACTTCGGTACTCTGCGGCACTAAATCCATCGTCATTGCGCGTGTTTGGGCCCAGTTGCCCAAGATCCACGCTCCCTCCTCCCTGTTCTATCGCGTCGTGTTTAATCCGTCTTGCGCATGTTCTTGAATTTGTTGAATAGCTGCCCGCCGGTCGGATTGGCCAAAAATCGCGCTGCCCACCACCAAGATCTCAGCACCCGCGCGAGTGACCTCCCGTGCCGTTTCGGCATTGATTCCACCATCGACTTCAATCGCAATTTCGGGGTATCCCGCATCATCTAGCTTTTTGCGGAGCGCTTCCACCTTGGCCGTCATGGCCGGAATATAACGCTGCCCCCCAAATCCGGGATTAACAGTCATCACTAATACATAGTCAAGATCTTTTAATACATAATCCACCGCATTAGTGGGCGTTGAGGGCGTAAGAGCTAACCCAGCCTTTTTCCCTGCCGAACGAATCATGTCCAGAGCCCTTTGCACATGCGGTGTGGCCTCATAATGAAGAGAAATGCTGTCTGCGCCCGCCTTTAAAAAGTCGGGAATATATTGTTCAGGACGCACAATCATTAAGTGCACATCAAGATGTGCCGATGTTTCAGGACGCAAGGATTCTACGATGATGGGGCCCATAGTGATATTAGGCACAAACTGCCCATCCATGACATCAATATGAATCCAGTCAGCCCCTCCCGCTAGGACTTCTTGAACCTCAGCGCCTAGGCGAGAAAAATTTGCCGATAAAATCGATGGAGCAATTAACGCCCGTTTCATCGCAGCCTCCTTTTTCTCAGTTGCTGAAGCATACACAGCAACCTTGTGAATTTTCTCACTAATTATCGGTCAATTGGCTGTCTCTGTCAAGAGTGTCGACGGTCAATTACTGTTACAATCCCGTCAATCCCCACTTTCTTTGGCTGACTGCCGCACGTTGTTCTACGGTCTATAGTTCATTGCATAAGGTAAAGCAATGTTGTCCATCAGCTAAGGAGGCGGGTTTAATGCATATTCTCAGGCATTTACATCCTGCCATCATCCATTTCCCAATTGTGTTGTTTCTTTTAGCGGCTTCCGCTCGGATTTTCAGCAAAAAAGTCCCCGCACCACTCATTCAATTGCTGCTGTTGTTCAGCATCGCCGCGGGATTTTTAGCCCTTATAACTGGACTCTTAGCTGCTGGCCCTTTGACATGGGCTACGTTGCCCAACCTCTTGCGGCTACACATGATCTTAGCTCTAACCTGGTGGATCTTGGCCTGTTACCTTTATTTCACCTTTGCCAAGGACACCTGGGTCTCCCTCACGATCTGGCTTTTCGCCTCTGTCCTTCTCCTAGCCACCGCCACCTTGGGCGGGGCCATGGTGCATGGCTGGTAAGTATTAATGTGCTTTTTGATAGGCCCACCCTAAAATGGCGTCAGCAGCCCCCACAATCAACCCAATAGCAATGGAGTCGAATACATACGCAAAAGTATGAACGATGGGGTAGACAAAATGCGTAAAATAAATGCTCACGATGGTTGTCGTGACAATAAATCCCACAAAAGAACGCCCTGGAGGCGACAAATATCCCCCAAAAACCTCGTCCGCCAAGTAGCCAATCCCACCAACTAACGCGGCAATCATCAATGCCTCCCCTAGGGTAATGGCGGGAAACAAACTTAAGGTATAGCGAAAGATTTCGAGCAGCAACAAGGTGATCACAAAACGCGAAATGGCACCTTTCCAGTTCATCGTAAGCCTCCTCCACTCCAATGATCTCTGCTCTAGTGTGAGTCGACAGCCTTGTCTTTATGCCGCCACCGTAGGTGGTATAGGCAAAATTTTTAGGGACACGATAGGCATGAGAGGACTCTAATCGCAGTTTTCGTTTTCACAAGCAACAGCAATGAGTTTTTCTAAGGAGGCTATAACAGGGTGGAAAAGTATAAACTTTGGGGTACCGCAGCACTCGCTATGACTATTCTCGCTGGCGGCTGCGGTTTGTACGGAGGAGCGGGCCCCAATAACAATGTGCCTCGCGGTGCCAAAGGTCAACAACCTTATGGGGTCAGCGATATTAACAACACGCAAAACCCCGCCTTAGATCATAAAGCCAACCGCACACGACTCAAAAAGGTCGTAGCCGACAGCAAAATTCCCCCATCTCAAGCCGCAATTCAAGCAGGCTCGGTTGTTTTTGCTCGGGATTGCGCGTCATGTCACGGCAACCAAGGCATTGGCACCACAGGCGCTCCGCGGCTTGCCGCGCCGAGTGGCGTCGTATCTACATTTGATAATGAGGCTCGTCTTAAAACCTTCATTGCGCTTCATATGCCTGCCAATCATCCAGGAACTTTGAGCGCGAAAGATGCTATTAATGTCTCCCAGTACGTTTGGCACATTGCCAAAGGCAAATAATGCAAAGCAAAAAAGGCTAGGATTCTGGCCTAGCCTTTTTCTTTTTTAATGTACGTAATATAAGGCCAAACAAATGAAAACCGACCCCAAATAGATCCACGACAACATACGCTGCCACGGTCTGATCATCCGATGCGAAAAGGCAACACTTGAGCCGATACCTAATACATACATCAGCCCCAAGAGAAAAACCCACAGCAAATAAAGAGTTGGCAACCGGTCCACGTAAAAAGGAACTAAAGCCAAAAGCGCCGTAACTTCCCCCCCTATCAGCGTTTGCGTTTTTAACCGCTCCTCGCGCGAGGGATACGTCGCCTGCTGCCGTCGAGACTCGTAAACATAGGACAACCATTGGTCCCCACGGATATCCGCCCAGACCCAACCCATAACAAAGATCCCCATGATCGCAGCATCCTTCACATCAAACCCATGAGGACTCAAACTCATCCCGACCGCCAGACTCCCGATCCCTGCCACCCAAGTAAAGGCCCTCAACGACAGATAACCTGCCCGTGCTTCTACCACCCGCCATAACCCAATGGCATCAAAGGCCAAGAGACTGAAATGGGCGGTATGATAGCTCATATGACTCAGCCAGACATACGAAATACTTTGAATCCCCATGGCCCATACCATACGCAACGCCATAGCGATGATAGGTCCTCGCGTCATGGACGCCACAAGGGCCATGCTCCACAACGACAATCCCCATCCACTGCTTGCCGCAGCCAAGGTTCCCCCATCTGGCCACGCATGATTGGCTGCGATAAGAGCACAGCCACTGGTCATGGTGAAAACCGCTATGCGTATCCATGAAGACTGAATAAGGCCCGCCTCATAGGACGAGGCAGGCCTTTTCACTACAGGCCGTTCCACCTCCATCAGGTTCTCCGGATCGATGACGGATCTTTAGGCGGCTTCGGCTTCGGGTCATCATACTCTTCATCGACACGCAATGCGACTTTGCGAAATGCTAACAAGAGAACTGTCATAATGATGATTTGAAACATCCACCAAAATGGATCCCACCAGTGCGCCATCCCGGGACTATACGGAATGCGCACGGGTAATTGGGGGAAAAAACCCATTGTTTATGTCCCTCCTTTAGGCTATTACAAAATCCCGTAGCTTAAATCCAGTACAGGAACAAGTACGACAAAAATCCTGCAACCATTTGAAAAATCCAGAAGTACTCAGCGGCTTCCGCATCCCAGTGATAATGGGCGGTAAACTGCACACGTGCGGCACGGAAACTAATGGCCACAAGGACAAAAATCCCTATGAGCTCATAAAATCCTGACACGCCGCTTAAGGTGTAGTACACTTCGCCATAGCGTGTCCCGGGCGGGATAAAGCGAGTTCCCCATTGGTACGCCAGCAACACCAACTGCGCGCCGCCTATTACGGCGGCCCGCCGAAATCCTTGGATCATGGCCATCAAGTGGCCTGCGCGAATGGCCTGCAAAGCCCGCCACGCAATGAGTCCGGACAGCAACCCGAAAAATGCTTCGATTGATCCGAGCCACTTGCTAGCTACCGGGCTCACATAGTACCCATCAAACATATACCAATCGGCAAATATGAGAATGAAAGGCACCGATTGGCTTACGAGGAAGATACGAAACCCCCACCGATAAGCGGCGATTTCTCGGTCTTTTGCATAGGTTACAGCCATTAGTCTGCTCCTTTTTGTGTTGGGCTACTCGGCAGGTTCCGGATTTTTCACCAAGTATGCCGAGGGTTCATCATGGTCATAGCGGTAAAATCCGCGCACGACTTCGACTTCTCCATCGAAGTTGTCATCAGGAGGAGGAGAGGTGGTCAACCATTCAAGAGTTCGCGCATGCCATGGATTTTCAGGTGATTTGGGGCCTTTTACCCAAGCCCACCAAATGTGTATAGCGTTGGCGATGAAGCCTGCTCCTAAAAAGAAGGCAAACAGCGATACAGAGTAATTCAGGGGTTTTAAATAGGGTGGATAAGCGGGCACCCAACGGTTCATGCCATCGAGCCCTAGCAAAAACATCTGACTAAAGGTCCCGTTGAATCCAATAAAGATCCACAGGGCGAGCCACTTTCCTAGGGTGTCATTAAACATTCGACCCGATAGCTTGGGCAGCCAGTAATACATCGCCGCGACCCACGTGAAAATCGCGCCCCCAATAATCGTATAGTGAAAATGGGCAATAACAAAGAACGTGTCGTGGACCTGAAGATTTACCGGAGGGTCCGCCAAATACACGCCGGTCAACCCGCCAATGACAAAGTTGAAAATCGCCATCAACACCAATAGCGTTGGCGTGGTAAAGCGAAGGCGCGCCCGCCATAAGGTCCCAATAGCCGCCATAAACGAAAAGCCGGTGGGGATGGAAATCATCTCACTGAAAAACGAGAAGGGAAACATCTCACTGTTGCGCATGTTGGTGAAAATGTGATGTGCCCATACCAAGCCACTCAGCATCATGACAAAAATCAAACCAATAATGGCCCAGTCGCGGGCAAAGAGGTTTTTCTGTGCCATAACCGGAATGATTTCATTCCACAATGCGAAGGCTGGCAACACGATAATATAGACCTCAGGATGGCCGAAGAGCCAAAACATGCTGAGATAGGTCAACGGACTGCCTAAAGCATCAAAAAAATGAAAGGGAATCAGTTTGTCCAAGAGCGCCATGACAAAGGTCATTTCGATTTCCGGCTGCCAAATCAGATTCAACAAAGAGACGGTCAAGATTCCCCATACAAAAAGCGGTAAACGAGCCCACGTCATTCCTCGCGCGCGGTGAAAGATAATCGTCGCCGCCAAGTTCAGCGAAGCAATAATGGTCGACAGGGTCATAGCAAAGATTCCCAAGTAATAAAACACCATGCCTCCGGGATCTTGACTCGCCAAGGGTTCGTAGCCTCGCCAACCGGTATCCCAATATCCTAAGAGAGGACTGGCGATAAGTGTCAACGCTCCCGCCGGCAAAAGCCAATGGCCGATCCCAGACAGCCTTGAGAATACAGTCTCTTTGGCGCCAATCATTAATGGCACAAAGTAGTTGCCCAGCCCTGAAATCAAGACCACCGTGCCCACTCCAAACATCATGAGCGACCCGTGAACACCGACCGCCGTCAAATACTGTCCCGTATAGGTGAAGAAGTGCATCGACGGCTGCATCAACTCGTAACGAATCGCCATCGCATCCATCCCCGCTATAAAAAAGATGGAGCTCGAAGTCACAAGATATTGGAGACCAATCACTTTGTGATTGGTGCTAAGACCAAAATACTTGCGCCAATTCTTCGGTTCCACCCACGTACTCGGAGACCCGAACAACGGCAAGATTACCCCTTCATAGCCTCCCACGCCCATGAGCCACCCGATAAGAGCGCCCACCCATCCCACCACGACAGACGGCTCTGTTACCAAAGGGTGGCCTCTAAACGGGTCGACGGCCACCGTCATCAAGTCGAAAATCGCAAATCCTATCGTGGCCCATACCAGACCCCGAAGGACTGGAGCCATATGCATAACTTTAGGCTGCGGATTATTACGCGCCTCCGCCTGCGTTATTTGCTGTTCCATCAATCAACCTCCTAAGGCATTACTGTCACAACCACCATTTATGATCCGCCCGCAGCCGCCTGTAACTTTTGTTCGTATTTAATCCATTTGGCAAATTGCGCCGCCGTAACCACCGAGACCGGCGATTCCATATAGGGATGCCCCGGTCCACAGACTTCTGCGCATTGCACCCGGACTAATGGACTGGTGTGGTAATTGGCTACGTGTTCAGGAATCAGAAATTCGGTGCGCGTTTCGCCTGGAATCACATCTTCCTTAATGCCAAACGCGGGAATCCAAAAGCTATGAATGACACCCGCATACACGTCATAAGTGTGAAAGGGGTCATACGACCGTAAGAAAAACTCGACCGGTCGGTTGACGGGCAACTCCATTTCATCAAGCCCTTGCGCATTAACCGCTTGGGTCACATGGTATTGGGGATAATTGAACATCCATTCCCACTGCCGCGCTGTCACATTCACAATCAGAGGATGTTGCGCCTTTTCTTTACGCCAGTTCGTAAACATCGCTTCAAGGTCCACTGATGTGGGGTGGAGCCAAAACATAATATTGAGCGCAAAGCTCAGTCCCACCCACGTAAAAATGAACGCGCGATTACGCATCGCCTGGACCTCACTGGGCTTGGGCTCATTATTGGGAGCCCTAAAGCGTACCAGCGCAAATATCGTGACCAGCGCAATGAAGATAAAAATCGGCATCAACCACGAGGACAAAAAGTTGAATGCACTGAGGGCCAAACTTCCCTGGTTAGAGATGGTGTAATAAAACGAATGTGCCCGGTGTGTCCGGAACACCCACTCTCCAACCGCTGTAAGCCCGGCCCAGAGTATGCCAAAGACCACGATGTTTCCCATATAAACCTTCCCTTCTCGCCACTCAGCAAATGACGGTTCTTAGGCCGGGAGAATGTTGATAATCCCTTGCATACCATCCCGATAATGGATAAATTCTTGGACAAAGCATCCGTAATACCAAATCCCCGGCTTATTAGGCACAGTAAACGTCAGCTTAAGACTCCCGTTGGGTTGAATGGTCGGGCTAAAATCTCCCCCGGACTGAATTTGATAGGGTCCTTTGGGTCCGACATACGTTACATGTGCCGTATTCGGCACAAAGTTATCGATCTTATAAGGGTCACTCAATGTCACATCGACGTCTTGCCAAAAATCAATCGCCCACGCATCCGCATCCATCTCACCAAAGGCTTGAAAGTAGTCCATATTTAAATGGCGCCCGATCGTCCATTCATGCCAATGAGTATGGCTTTGATTTTGCAAGGTCACTTCGAGCTTGTCGCCCACCCGCCACGTCATATAATTCGGTACAAAATAATAGTCAAACTGATAGAGATTGATCTTGCCGGACATGACCGGGGACCCAAAGACATCCCGCGCCACATTGACAATCGCTTGTTTGCCAAAGATGGCTGCGGCTGCTGTGGCCGCCAATCCAGCTCCGCCCCAGAGCAGCTGCCTGCGGCTCCAGGTCTGTTCCATAATGCCTGTTGGTTCATGCGGCTGACTCATCGTCATCCCTTCCTTTGTCTTGTAATCTCGCACCTATGGCTACCGAATTTTCACAACGCTCATCGTCTGGTCGGTTTGAGGATTCACGCTCACTCGATAGACGTGCTGGCCCCGCACGACGCGTACCACCAGAACCGGAGTCCCCGCCTGCACAGCGCCATTTAAGGCCACCACCCGTCCACCACCGACGGCATTCATAGCGGCGCTGTCCGCCCGAATAATCACTTTGGATTCAGGCACAGACCATCCATGAGCAGCCTGCACGTATCCGGGCCCCAGTCCTGCGGCCGCGACCGCGAACCCTAATGCGGCCAAAGCCCCGCGCCCCCACAACCATTTCCCTCTCATAACATCTCCTGCCTTTTTCGTTGTTATCACTGGTAATCTGTTCTAACTGACCTGGGGTAACCCGTCCGGTGGTGGTATGTGTTTTTCTGCCATCTTCTATGCAGTCGTCGGTAAAAAGACATAAAAAAACCCCCGCGCTTACGCGCGGGAGCCTCAAATACGGCCGACCTTTCAAGCCACCGCCTCACCGCTCAACGGGTAATCTGAGCCATTCGGCGGCGAATAATGGCGACCGCATCAGGATTGCTATCCCCCAATACAACCGGACGCCCGCGACTTACAGCGGCTACGCCGGTGGTTCCCGAGCCCGCCATAAAATCCCCAACCCATTGGCCTGGCGTCGTCAATAACTCCACAACCCGGTCTAACAATTGCACCGGTTTCTGTGTGGGATAACCAGTCCGTTCTTTGGAGGAAATGGCAATGATGGGCATATCCCAGACACTGTCGATGTAGCGTCCTTGCCGAACGGCCTCGTCAATGTAAATCCGATACGCGTGAGATTGCCCTCGCCCCTTATGACCCCAGATCCACTCGCGACCATTTTCATCGACGTGCACTTGCTGCTTTTTCATGCGTATGTAGTGTTCGCGGCCCCACGGATCAGACAACGGCTGCATCCGTGCCGCCCCACTGCGGGCCCAAATCAACAACACATCATGTTTACTGTTCACCCGTAGGCCCGCCGGAGTCCGGCGGCCGGTATAATGCCAAACAATTTCATTGCGAAAATTCTCATACCCAAAGACTTCGTCGCCGATTACTTTAATGTAATGACTCGCATGATAGTCACAATGTAAGACAAAAAACCCCGTAGGCGCTAAAAGGGGTAGAATAGAGACCATATAAGTCCGGATAAATTCTAAATAAGCCGTGAGGGTGGGCCACCGATCCACAAAGGCCCCTGCATCCGCCTTCTGCACCTTTCCGGAATAAAACGGAGGGTCCGTGTACACGAGTTGCATCATGCCAGAAAACCCTAAACGATCCAACAAGGCGATTTGCTGGAAAAAAGGCGCTTGCATAATCAGATGCGGGATCGGCTCATCAAGGGAGGAGAATATATCATCGCGCACAAACCGGATCCGCGAGAGATTTTGGCGAATGAACGCACCTTTTTGTCGTGGTTGCGTACAGGCATATCGTTGATGGCGTTTGGCTTTGTCGTATCGAAGTTTGATCTTTTTTTGCAAATTACCGCTCACCGTCCTGTGCAAAATGGAGCATTGGGTATGGGTTTAGTCGCAGGCGGTGTCATTATCATGGCTGTTGCTACATGGCAATATCACCGCAACTACATTCGTATTCAGCGCGGTGAAACCCTTACCGACATGAAATTTTCTCTATTGACGGGATTTATTCTCGTAGCAGTGGGAATCGCAGTATTTGTGTATTTGCTAGGAACTGGACAATAAATGGAGCTCACGACCGGATTTGAACCGGTGACCTCGTCCTTACCAAGGACGTGCTCTACCTACTGAGCTACGTGAGCAATGGTTGCGGGGACAGGATTTGAACCTGCGACCTCCGGGTTATGAGCCCGACGAGCTACCAGACTGCTCTACCCCGCGGTGGTGGATGGGGTTGGATTCGAACCAACGTAGGCGTTAGCCAGCGATTTTACAGACCGCCCCCTTTAGCCACTCGGGCACCCATCCGTAAACACATCCATGGTCACTTGCACCAACATCTCCGAGGAAACGCTGTGTAGTACCGGACCGCTTAGTTATTATAACGGCAGTGAGTCAAAAATACAACCCTATTTTGAAGAACCCTAGCCTGGGAATTTCTTTCGCCTGATCTCAGACCTTGTGATCTTTTGACCCTAGCAAGAGATACGCAAAAGCCCTTCACGCTACCGGTAGCGTAGCGGCTCCAATTGGTTTATCATAAAGAAAACTGTTCGGGCAAGGAGGGCGCTTTGAAATGTCTGAGTGGACATTTCTTAACAATCACAGCCAAGTTTTACTGTGCATTGCCCGCAATGGCACAAAAGAACGCTTGACGGCCCGCGAAATTGCTGAAATCGTTGGAATTACCGAACGGGCGGTCCAAAGAATTCTGGAAGACCTGGAATCGGCCGGTTATATTAGCCGTTTTCGCGATGGCCGCAACAATCGCTATGAAATACATCCCGAGCTGCCCATGCGCCATCCAGCGCAGCAGGGGCGGGCGGTCAAAGATCTCCTGGAACTGCTCTCATTACCAGACTGGAAGTAAGGCTTTTGGGCTTGCCCTCGTTTTCGCACCAACGCGCAATAAATTGTATTTAAGATGGGCACACTGACCTCCAACTCTATTAAGTGGAGGCGTGCTCATTGCGATGCGTCTTATCCGAATAGCTATAGCCACTTTGCTCCTATTTATAAATACAGGATGCGGGGACATCATATCCCAACCACCTCCCTTGCCTTCTTTGACAAGTCGTATGAAAGGCATGACAGAGGCCGGTTACACGCCGTTGGTTTTTAACTCGGCTGCTGTTCGCAATGCCGTGAACCATCTTCATCACGACGGAGTAACGTGGCTGGCCATTCAAACCGCTTGGTATCAAAATACCAATAGCTCTACGACGATTTTTCCCAGTGCTAAAAAAACGCCGACAGATGCCAGCGTGTCCCAACTTATTCGCTTAGCCCATCATGACGGCATGCGTGTCTTTTTAAATCCCTTCGTCAATTCTCTCCAAGGCAGTGGATGGCAAGCGCTGTTCCATCCGCGCAATGTGGCACAGTGGTTTAAAAGTTTTGACGTCTATATTGCTCACTATGCTCAGCTAGCTAATGCGGACCATGCTGACCTGTTTGCGATTGGGGACGAATTTGATTCGCTCGATACGGTACCCGCGTATCGTCCTTATTGGCTCCATGCGATTCAGATTGTGCGCCATGATTATCACGGCCCCATCACCTATGGAGCGGATTATCCCAATTATCAAAGCGTCACATTTTGGTCGGCCTTAACAGATGTCGGTGTGGACGCTTACTTCCCTCTCAGCCAAGATCCCCATCCCACGACGTCCGCTTTAGCGGCTAGTTGGAACCGTATAGCCAATCAAATTGAAAATTGGCGGCTGTCCTCTGGGCTCGCCAATAAACCCTTTCTCATCACAGAACTCGGCTATCCTTCCGAAAATGGCGCAGCAGCTACTCCGGGCTCCTGGTTTCCGGATAAGGCTGTAAATTTACGTCTACAGCAACAGCTGTACGAAGCCACTTTTGAAAGCATTTGGCGTAGGCCGTGGCTTAAAGGAATAATGTGGTTTTGGTGGGCTAATCCCTCGAATCCCGATTGGCAAGGCGGGCCACATAATAATGGATACACGCCGCGTGACAAACCGGCGGAATCCGTCCTAAAACAATATTTTAGAAAATCCACGTCTTCTTCGGCATAATTGGTAGGAGCCAATAAAAAAACTCCGGCCATCGCGGAGTGGTTTGTGGAGCTGGCGAAAGGACTTGAACCTTCAACCTACTGATTACAAATCAGTTGCTCTGCCAATTGAGCTACGCCAGCACAAATTGCTCTGCTATTATACCACAACTTTGAGGGTTTCATGACCGTACACATAAATTTTTCATTCAACTTCGTCCTTCCCTTCTTACCTTACCCGCCCTGGGTCCAAGAATTTGCGTGACCCAAGGCGGGTTCGTGACGTTATGCCAAGCGTAGCTCCATCAACTGCGGTATCATTAACATATGAGCGATTATTCGTGGTCACCATGGTAAGAGGAAGGAGCTGTTCTGGTGAGAGAAGCCCCTAAACGCACAAATAATCCGGCAGACGAACCGTTACATCCCGAACTTTTTCGTGTAATTGATAATATGGAACACGTAATCGTCGGAAAACGCACCGTTATCGTAAAATTAGTATGTGCTGTGCTGGCACAAGGCCACGTATTGCTCGATGACGTGCCCGGCGTGGGCAAAACCACGTTAGCTAAGGCCCTAGCAGCCACATTGGACTTACAATATGCTCGCATTCAATTTACTCCCGACTTGCTGCCAACGGATGTCACGGGGGTCAATATTTATAATCCGGCTCAGAATGCCTTTGTGTTTCAACCAGGCCCCGTATTTTCGAACCTCCTTCTCGCGGATGAAATTAACCGAACCTCTCCCCGAACGCAAAGCGCCCTGCTTGAAGTGATGGAGGAAAACCAAGTCACCGTAGACGGCGTCGCCCACCGGCTCGCGCCCCCATTCATGGTCCTTGCTACACAAAACCCGATAGAATATGAGGGAACCTTTCCATTACCCGAAAGCCAACTTGATCGCTTTCTCTTTCGTCTCACATTAGGTTATCCTAGCGTCGAGGAAGAAACTGCTATGCTTGAGCGTGTGGCACACATCCATCCATTAAGCCAATTGCATCCTGTGTTAACCCAAGAACGGTTGATCGCGTTGATTGAGGCCGTGACAGCGGTGCATATGTCAGGTTCCCTCCGTCAGTATATTGCCCAACTCGCCGTCCAAACGAGAGAGCATCCACGCGTCTATTTAGGGATGAGTCCTCGGGCAACGATTTCTTTGCAACGCGCTGCACAGGCATGGGCGTTTCTTCACGGCCGCGACTTTGTTATCCCAGATGACATTCAAAGCCTCCTCCTCGACGTCGCCGCACACCGCATTATCCTGAAAGGGGGCCACCGCCATCAGCAAATTGCCGCGGCGCAAGACGTTTTGCGTGATGTCTTAAAGCAAACGCCCATCCCTGAACCCGAGCGGCGTGAGCGATGAAACCTCTTGTCTGGCGTAGTCTAGTCACAATAGGCATAGCCGTGAGCACTTGGAGCTTTGCCTACTTTCAAGGCGGTTACCTTGCTTACCACATATGGGATACTTTACGAATTTTAGCCGTGCTCATCGTCATCCAATTGCTTTTCCCACTGCGTCATCTTCATGTGGTCCGCCACCTCGAGCCCTCTGAGGTTATGGAGGGTGACACGGTAAGCGTTTCTCTGGTGGTGTCGCTCGATGCCTGGTGGCCGTGGGGATGGGTCTGTGTCTCTGATCCTCTTCCTCTTAGCCTCAAAGCCAATGCTACGCCGCATTTTGTTCTGGCATTATGGCCGCATCGCCGCACAACCGTAATGTATCAATTAGCCAACGTCCGCCGCGGCGTCTATCGATTAGGACAACCCGTAGCCGTTACTGGGGATATCTTTGGATTATGGACGAAATCCCGAATTCTTGATCTCCCGCCCGCTACGCTCGTCGTTTGGCCGAAGACGATTGTCTTACGCAGCTTTGGCGCCATACTGTCTCAGTGGGAAGGAACATCTGAAGCCCCACGCCGTTTTGCCGAAGAATCCAGTCTGTTATTTGGGATTCGGGACTATGTAGCAGGTGACCGTCTTGCCCAAATTCATTGGCGCACCTCGGCACGCACAGGCGCATTCAAAGTCAAGCAATTTGAGCCGATGACCCATCCTCGCATCCGCATCATTTTAGATACATTGTCATCCTTTGACAATGCGGAGCAATGGGAACTTGCCATTCAAGTTGCTGCATCGCTCCTTCATTTATCGGCACGTTATTCCCAAGCCGCGGGGCTATTGTGGATGGGAGAGGGTGACCAACAATTCGCGGTCAACACCGGACAGTCGCATTATCTGTTAATGCAAAACTATTTGGCCTCGTTGCCCGCCATGGACGCCACGGTGCAAGAGACCTCCATGGCCTACATTCCCCTTGACGCCATTCCTCTTTGGATTACAGGCTCAGGAACACATCCGGCGATGACCCCAGATGCCCCCGTATTATTCATCGGCCCAAACGGCGTGTCCCGCCTTGAAGAATTGCCATTTTACCTTGAGAGACCCCTGAATGACGTACAAGCGATTCGATCGGACCCCAAGCCAATTTGACCCGAAGGAGGAGTTGGGTGAACACACGACAGCTGCTATGGCGCGGACTTTGGATGAGTGCACTCTTTTGGCCTTATACCCACAGTGGAGGCTTTCATGATGCCGCGGTGCTCGCACTTACCCCGTTTTGGCTCGCCTTGGGCGATTTGTGGTCCCGTTGGCTTCTCAAAAGCCTGACTTGGGCCATTGCCTTAACCGCGGAACTCGTCCTCGAATGGTCGTCATGGCCTGGATTTCGTCACATCATCGGAACATTCACCCGGTCCGTGCGTGTGCTCCATGCTTTATCGTTTGCCCATTGGGATCAGATTTCAGCCCATATCGCCACGCCCTTGCTGTTACTTGGTGCCTTATTGGGATGGTTCGTATACCGGCAAACCCGGACGCCAGCTCGAATTGGCATCCTTTTCATCCTGGGCATCATCGCCATGGTTGTGAACCACGTGTTCTGGCGCTTGCCCGCATCATTTCCTCTCTTCATCTATGCCGCGGTAGGCTTGATGCTGCTCTCAAGCGGCACACTCCAAGCGCTTCGTCCCCTGCGCACGTCTTACGCCGGCCGTGCAATCGCAATCATCGCCATTATTTTCTCGTTAGGTTTGGGGTGGAGTCTGCCGCCACGCCCTGGCCACCCCACATCCAGTTGGCTTGGCGCCAACTTCCACTACTTGCGGCTGTTGTCCGCTACGGGTGCCACGACGGGTTTTTCCAGCGGAATTAATCACATTGGGCATTCGGTCATCCCTGATTATCAGCCCGTCATGCTGGTGCATTCTCCGTATCCCTATTACTGGCAGGCCGAAATCTATAACACATTTACCGGCAAAGAATGGACTGATGCCTCCCAAAACGCCATTGAGATCACTCCTGAGGATTCTGGTATTCCTCTATTTAACTTGCCTTTTACCAGCTCCTTAGTGCATACAACCACCACCAATGTGACCTTTCAAGGCTTGAACGGCTATAAATTCCACACACTCTTTTACCCCGGGGTACCCTTAACGTTCCAATCCCCCGCCTCTCTTTTGCTCTATCCTGGCAAAGAACAGTTCACGGCATCGAATATTGCCACCTATCATGTAACCAGTGTTATTCCCCAATTTACGACCCAAGAGCTAGGCAGTGTTTTCTTCGGAGAATATTCCCAAGCAGCCCTGAAAGAGGATTTGCAGGTGCCCCGCAATCTCTCACCCAATGTCGCCAAATTAGCCCACCAAGTGACCCGCGACGCTCTAGGACCTTGGCAAGCAGTCTCTGAACTGAAAGCCTACCTCGATAGCCATTACCGCTATTCCTTTGTCGTCACACCAAGCCGCACTAATGTTGTCAATCATTTCTTGTTTCACGACAAAGAGGGCTATTGTGATCAATTTTCCAGCGCTTTTATAATGATGGCCCGCACACTCGGAATCCCCGCACGCTGGGTCGTTGGCTATGCTCCCGGCACCTACAATACCAAAAAACATGGGTACGTCGTACGCGCTATCGATGCGCATTCATGGGCTCAGGTGTACATCGCACCCTACGGATGGGTGGCCATTGATCCTACCCCGGGGTTTTATATGCCGGGTATTGTTAAAAGCCCCCCTACCACACCCCAGGCACAGCCAACGGCGCAAAATCCCGTGGTTTCGCTCCCCAAAGTTCACTACACGCAAATACCGGCAGCCAGCAGCCACCATCTGACAAACGCCGGTCAAACATCTTCCCGTCCCCACCCCTTGTCCCCGAAACACCCGCGTCAATGGCTATGGCCCCTTCTTCTCGGAGGCCTCGGCATTTTAGCATGGGTCGGAGCTTGGGCGGGACAACGGAGGCGGCATCGTTTTGAACCCGCGTCTCTTAGCGCCGCTCGCCTTTGGCACCGCGTAAGACGATGGAGTCGTTGGCGATTGAGGCTTTCATCCCGTACCCTTACGCCGCGAGAATGGGCTCGCTACTGGGATTCGCACCCGAATGCAACAGAAGCCCACGAATTGGCCCAGCTTCTCGAACACGGGCTGTTTAGCGCCACCGGCTGGGATCCACGGGAGCGTGAAAAAGCTTGGGCCTTATGGCGCCAACTGCGCTTTGTCCGCCATTTTAAAAAAGCGACGTCGCAAGTATCCTAATGCCACAATAAGCATACACCGGAAATTAAAAGGAAAGCTGACGTCCGTAAGAGGGAGCGTAGGAAAAAGAAGGACCTTTCGTATTGCCATTAAGCCGCTATAGGAAACGAAGGATTTAAAGAGCAAGAAAACAATGTTGCCTTACGGCAACATTATCCCGTCAAGATAATAGGAAGACCAACTCAATTGTTATAGACGGCGTAGAGAGGGTAAAAACATGGCATCGCGTCCATCGAGATAGCGTTCCAGTTTGCGCTTGACACGCTGCAGGGCATTGTCAATCGACTTCACATGACGCCGCAACTCAATAGCAATCTCATGATAAGACCGACCGTCGAGATACGCCATGAGCACTTTCCATTCTAAGTCGCTAAGAATTTCTCCCATTTTTTCTTCGATATCACCAAATTCTTCCCGGTGAATTACCATTTCTTCAGGGTCCGACACTTTTGCCGTCGAAACCACATCATATAACGTGCGGTCCGAATCCTCTTCAAATAATGGCTTATTCAAGGAAACGTAGGAATTTAACGGCACATGCTTTTGTCTCGTAGCGGTCTTAATGGCCGTGATGATTTGCCGAGTAATACATAACTCCGCAAACGCTCGAAACGAGGATAATTTATCGCTTCGAAAATCACGAATAGCCTTGTAAAGGCCGATCATTCCTTCTTGCACAATATCTTCCCGATCCGCACCAATTAAAAAGTAGGACCGCGCTTTAGCCCGAACAAAATTCCGGTACTTCTGGATAATATAGTCCAGGGCATCACTACTACCATCCCGAGCTTCAGCTACGATATCTTCATCGGTCATGTCTTCATAATTGTGGGTCGTATCACAAGAGGGCACCAACACGTTATCATCGCCTCCACCGCTCGTTCTGTTATTATCAGAAAATTCGATACACGTGGTGCCTATTCGCTTTACATAAATGTCTGCGCTCATTATAATCAGGCAGGAAATTCGCCGTCAAGCGTTCTGGCGGCGAATCATGCAATAATTTGCTTTTTTGTTGCGTCTGCTAAATTAGTCTATCCGTCATCAGCCCCGACCTAGCGTCAAGCGTCGTAACTATTTTCTATCCGTTGTCTCGCGCTCCGCACTACGTTGGCGCACTACTTCAAACGCCAAGACCGCGCACGCCGTGGCTGCATTTAACGACGCGACCTGGCCTTGCATAGGCAATTTCACCATCTGATCACAGCGCTTCTTCACCAACGGCCGCAGCCCTGGGCCTTCGGCTCCAATAACCAGTGCCACAGGCCCTCGAAACTGGGCTTGCGTGTACACGATTGGGGCTTCCGGATCAGCGGCATACACAAAAAGACCCCAAGTTTTTAATGTTTCCACGGCTTGTGCCAAATTAGGGACTTCCGCCACCGGCACGTATTCGGTCGCCCCTGCCGCCGCTTTACTCACGGCAGCACTAAGCGGTGCGCTACCATGCTGAGGAACTATCACGGCACACGCCCCCGCCGCATTAGCAACGCGAATAATCGCCCCGAGATTTTGCGGGTCTTGAATTTGATCTAAGAGAATCACCAAAGCATTTTGACCTTGAGCAGCCACAATCTCTTTCACATCATCCAATGTTTTTAAGGGAACTGCACTGACCGCCGCAACAACCCCTTGATGATTAAGAGGCCCCGCCAACGCATCCAATTTAGCCCGTGGCACCATCTGGATTGTAATGCCGCGTTCACGCCCCAGACCAATAATCTCGCGCATACTACCTTCATGTTCGCGGTCAAGAACCCATAGGCGTTGGATCCCCCGCCCAGCACGCAAAGCCTCCAACACCGGCCGACGTCCGACTAAAATATTATCCTCGCCCTCTTGATGGAGTTCCGCCTGTCTCTCACGCGGACGGCTGAGATAAGATCCGCGGTCCCTCTGGTGTGTCTTCAATGGTATATCCCGCCTTTGCCAGTAAATTGCGGATAGCATCGGCCTCCTGAAAATCTCGTCGCGCTCGTGCCTGCTCGCGAATGCTCAGCAGCCGTTCAGCCATCGTCGATAACGATAGGACTTGGGACGTTTCCGGCAAGAGACCCAAGATCTGGTCCGCCGCCTGCAAGTTCCTACGCGCCCATGCGAGTGCCAATGCCCCATGGCCTTGGGCCATGCCATATCGCACATCATGCGCCATTTCAAAAACTTCCGCAAAGGCTTTGGCCGTATTAAAGTCATCGTCTAAGCACTCGGCCAGCCGCTGTTCAAAACTTTCCAAACGCCGTGCCCACGGTTCATCCACCCATTCACTAGGGGCTGGCTGATTTTTTGCTTCGTCCCATAGGCGCCATATCCGTTGCAAGCCTCGCCCCCACTCCTCAGCAGAGGCTAGCTGAAAGTCTAAGGGCGATCGGTAGTGAACGCTCAAGAGGTAGGTACGTAAAACGACAGGGTCAATCTGCTCCAAAATCTCCCGAAGCCCCAGCCCATTGCCGAGGGATTTCGACATCTTGACGTTATCTTGGGTGATCAGTCCATTGTGGACCCAATAGCTAGCGGGTTCACATCCGAAATACCCCATGGATTGGGCCCTTTCATTTTCATGATGCGGGAACACTAAGTCAAGGCCGCCCCCATGCAGGTCGAATTGCCGTCCTAAATATTGCGCAGCCATGGTTGAGCACTCGATATGCCATCCAGGTCGTCCATAGCCCCATGGGCTAACCCACCCGGGTTCCGTATCGTCAGCACTTTTCCATAGCGCAAAATCCTGGGGCGCACGCTTACCTTCGTGCACTTCCATTCGCACCCCCGCATACAAATCCTCAATTTTGCGGCCGGATAATTGACCATAAGTGCCATCATCTGTCACCGTAAAATACACATCATGCCCGGAGACATATGCCATCTGTTTGTTAATCAGCTCGGTGATAAACGCGATAATTTGTGGGATATTTTCGGTCACACGCGGCGCGTAATCGGGCGGAATCACCCGCAGACGTTGCATAACATCCGTATATTGCGCCATATATCGTTCGGCTAACACTTTAGGATCCTCATGTTCTGCTAATGCTTGGCGCACAATTTTGTCATCAATATCTGTGAAATTCTGGACATGCCGTACGAAATACCCACGCCGCGTCAAGTGCCGTTTGATCACGTCCCACATCACGGCCGGACGGGCATGGCCCACATGCGCCTCCGCATAGGGTGTCACACCGCATACATAAATCGAAACTTCGGGCGGCTTCAAAGGGATGAACGGCCGCTTCTGCCGCGTTAACGTATCGTAGATATAGATCATCGGACCCCGCCTTTCTGACCCGGCCCCGATGCATGGGAGCCCCTGACTGTTCCCTGCATTTTAGGAAAAGTTGGACCCGACGTCAATCCAAGGTCACGGGAGGCGTGCCTACGCCTGTTGGTCTCGTAGGGTCTGCCAAATAGCGTCGGCCAATTGCTGACGTTGAACTGCGGTTGCCGAAACCTGACATTGCCGTGCTAGGCGCTCAACCTCAGCCGCTCTTTGGGGAGCGGACAAATTCGGGGTGCGCTTTGCGAGTTGTGTCAGGACGGTAACCAGACGCACCACGCCCGCCGCATCATGCCCATGGTGCGTCAACTGGCTCATCACCGCAAGCTCCTCTTGAGCGTCATGTTGTACATGGGGATTCACCGGCTCATGGGCTAAACGTGCCGCCGCCCACAGGGCTGGCAACACATGGATACCAGGAATCCCGTAAGGAGCAGCAATCACAACAGAACCTTTATTCATGCCTGCTGTTTCCAGTACGGCTCGGTACATCGGCGCCCGCACCTGGGTAATATGGTAGACGTGAACCGATAGTCCGCCGTCTCTCTCACTCGTTTCTAGGGAGGCACACCCCATAAACCGCCCCTCTCCGGGATGTAAAAACACCGTGGTAATCACAGGTGGGCCGTGACTTGTGGCGAGGTAGGCAACCATCTGCTGACGTTGGCCCGGCGTGAGTCCGGAACCTAACGCAATGACTTGCAGCCCTATGGCTATACCGTGAGCCCAAGTGTTCATCGCTTCACCATCCCTTGCGGAACTCTGGCCGCCAAATCGTGTTATAGCTTGCCCTCCCTTTATGCAGGCGATACACTAAGACTAGGAAAGTGAGGGAACGATGTGCCTATTCGCCGTTTTTTAGGAGTCTTGGCCATAGCTGCAACGGCTCTTACCGGTTGCGGTTCTTCTTCCCCGATGCCCGCCCAAGGCCCCATTCAAAACGCACCCAAACACACCAAAACCCTCATAACGGCCAATGTTTCGTGGCAATCGGTCTCCATCGGCCCTGAAGTGCTTCTCAATGAAGGCACGGCGATTTCGTCCGTATTATGGGGACCCGACGAACGAATTTATTACGGGACCAGTAACCCGCTAGGGGATAGCACCACGATTGGATGGTACAACTTCGCCACCCACCGCAATGTCTGGACCACTGTCCCTCCAACGACCGCTTTTCCCTCGGGATCGGGCCTCAATCCTCACACTCTAAGCCTTGCACAGTCGGCCTATTGGGGCGCGGTTGATCTCGTTGTGAGCGGCAGTGACACCGTTTGGTACCGGCACTGGGGCTATGTCGGCGGATGGACCCGCACCGGAGCATTTGTCCCGGGCGATTACGGTATTCCCGGTCCAACCGTTCATGCGCAGAATGAAACCGCCTCCGTGTATACATCATTTCAAGGCAGCCAGCTCGTGCGTATTATGAATACCACCACACGACACATGCAGTCGTTTACGCTTCCCAGTCCCGAGGATCCGGTGGCCATTGCATTTGCTAGACGCCCCGGTTATTTGTGGTTGTTAACCGCTGACGCCTTATGGTCTCTTGATATCGCCCAAAATTTATGGACACCTGTTGTCAGCGCCGCGCCCGGCGATTTTTTTGTCGCGATGGGTCATCAAACGGGGCCAAGTCCCCTATGGCTGCTCGATGCGAATGGCAATATTGGTGAAGTTCTCCACCACACGACGTTGCAGTGGATTGCACACCTGCACCTAAGTCCTCTAGCCGCACAATCGGCGACTCAGCATGGGCTATGGATCGCCGGCCTGCGTCATCTAAGTCTTTGGATTCCAGGCCAGCCTCTGCAACAATGGCCATGGCCATCCTTATCCTATCCCGCCAGCGCTGCATCCTTCTCCCACCATGCAGTCGGCGTAACCGCTAATTGGCCTCCAATCCCCCACATTGTTGCAGGCCCCGAGGGACAATTAGTCATTGGCTACGGCACCGATATCGGTCAAGCACGTCTAATCGCCAAGCGCATTACCATCTCGGCCACACCGAAAACGCCCTAATCCGCCCCGGCTACGGCACCCTCTAGCGGGGAAGACTTCTCGCTTGGGAGCTTTGGCGCCGTCCTTTCCTCCATGTGATAAGCACCAAGGTACTCACCCATAACGAGGTCCCCACAAAGTTGATGGGAGCTAAAATTACCAAGAGCAAATGCTCTAAAATGGCCGGATTAAAGCTCACTTCCAAGACCATGGCCCCCACCATGACAATCGCGACGGCCACCGCAACTTTGCTTTGACTGGGCTTCCCATGGTGCAAATGATCCAATAGCAAGCCTTGATGCCAGATATGCCAACCGATAAACCCCATAAAACTGACCGTCCAAATGATTGCCACTCCAAAACCAATCTCACTAATAAAGAAATTCGAGAGGTCAATGTTTTCAAACACAAACACAATGGGCCATGTGGAATGAGCCACTCCTTGCGGTCCAAGCGTCGAAACCGCGAGCACATAAAGGACGACAAGCAACGCTATTTGTAGTCCCGTACCCCACAACGTCACCCCTACCGCCCGAGCCCTCACGGCTTTACGCATCATGCCGATCGCCGTCGCCGTCGGCATGATGGGAATCCAGAAGAAGGTGCCAGAGACGCTCGCCATAGCCACCGGTTTTAAAGCAATAGGGAAGTGAGGGCGTAACGCATTGGGAAATTGCATGTTGTGAAATCCTAGCACGGCGGTTATCAACGTTAAAACTGTAAGGCCTGGAATCGTAATCGTAAACATTCGCACCACCGAAATGGGTGGTCTGGTACTTAACCAAAACACATAAATCACCAATACTACCCCTAAACTCCATGCTCGGTGTCCTGGAATGACTACCGTCGTTAACACGGAAATATACAAAGCACTAATTAATGCCAGATACGCCGCCGTCATAAGCCCCGTAGCTATCGCAATGCTGGCCGCAAGCACGTTGCCGACCGTTGACTCGAGTTTTTGATATGCGTTTTGACCAGGCGCTTTAAGCGCCCAATACGCCACTCCCCCAAAGACCAAGACAGCCCATAGGCCCGATAGCAGCAACGCAATAGTCCCATTTTGCCCCGCCATTTGGCATAAACTCCGAGGCCAAACATAAATGCCTCCACTCGCATAGGCGGCAAGGATGACCATGAGAAATTCAAATAAACCCATGCGCTCCATGGATTGGGAAAAGGTTACACGGTTCGCGCGGTAGATGTGATGTGGCACTGGACACTCACCTCCAAGGGTGGCATTGATGAATGAGGAGCTGAGAGCCATACCAATTGGTTCCTGACCCCAAAGGGGTCGGCCTGTTCTTGACCCGCCCACCGGTAAAGTGCCAACACATTATGCAAAATCTCTCGTTCCGCTGCCAAATTGAGGGCCCGATTGGCCGCATTTCTCTGGACGGACTGCCAATGACCTGCCACAGAAATTTTCCAGTAAGCCACCGCACGCCTTCCACGAATGTCGACTCGGCGCCGCGTCGAGATGCGCACGTCCTCGGCATAAGCGGAGCGTTTGTTATCCAGAACTTGCAACGCGCCATTCTTATAAAGCCCCATAACCATGGCCCAATGAACCGTTTGTGCAGGAGAGCACACAATCACCCGCGATGGTGTCAGCCATGCGCACCGATTCACCTCAATCGTCTTATGCATCACCGTGGTGACGGGAATGACGGCCGTCTGGCTTGGCACCAGCATGTCATCCCAAACTTGCCACAACCGGGTGGCAAGGTGTAGCGCATGGCAAATATCACAACTAAAATAACTGCTGAGAAATAATGTGGGCACCACCTCTTCTGGTGACGATGTGCGCAAGGTTTTGACCGCGGAAGGCTCGGCCAAAGTCAACCAGACACGAGGCGGCAAATTACCCGTGGTAATCAACACCTGAACGAGACGTCTCATCGCTGCTGACGAAAATGTGTCATTGAGTGCCACGACCTGCGTATCGCCTAAATACACATGACGGTCGGTCGTCGCACTGACTTTCTCAACCGCTTGGGCCAGTGTGTTCGCTTGAGTGCTCAAGAGATAGAATTCTTGATTGGGTTGTATGCTCGATTCGCTGCTGGGCGTAATCGACGGATTGGGAAACATAAATGTCCATTGATATTGGCCGTGGATACCCGGATCTATTCCCAGCGCGAGCACCACACCGGTTTGATTAATGCCTGTCACACCTCCACATCCAGACACTCCGAGCAACACCGCCATTATTACAACCGCCCATTTCCAGCGCTTGCTGCTCATCGCGCCCGCAACTGACGCCTTTTAAGGCGCGGCTGTCCTCCAGGACCAGGCAACGGCCTGCGCCATGCCTGCCTAATCGGCCGTGCAGCGCGAAGGCGCTGGCGCCACAAAATCAACGGCAGCCGTACGACACTGTCTTTTAAATCGCGCCAATAAGCAGGAACCCACGGAGCCAGATATGGTACGCCAAAAGACACCATACTCCCAAGCTCAATAATCAGGGCTAACGAAACCCATAAAATGCCAAAGAGCCCCCAAAATTGGGCCGCAGCAATCAGGGCAAAGTTGACGAGGCGCCATGATCCCACCAATTCATAAGCAGGCACGGAATAAAAACTTAAGGCCGTTACCGTCATAATGACGATAATCTGACTACTCACAAATCCCGCCTTCACAATCGCTGTGCCCACCACGATGGCCCCCATCGTCCCTAGTACCGTCGACAGCGCCTTCGGAAGACGCAGTGCGGCCTCACGGATAATTTCAATCACAAAAATCATAATAATGGCCTCAAGAATGGGAGGAAACGGTAAACCAATATGGCTGCCGATGATGGTGGTCAACAATTGATAGGGCACCAGATTCTGATTCGTCGTGGTAAACACAATGTAGAGTCCCGGAAAATACAGCGTAATGAAAAAACCGGCCATGCGAATAAACCGTGCAAACGAGGCATCATACCACGGCGAGTTGTAATCCATTCCCGTTTGATAGAAGTCCCAAAGAGTGGCAGGTAACAAAATAACAAAAGGGTCCCCATCGACAAGCACCGCGACTTTGCCTTGTTCGAGAGCCCATACTACAAAGTCTACGTGCTCGGTATAGCGCACCGTGGGAAAGATGCTATAGGGATGATCGCGAATCATACTCCCGATTTGCGTGGCATTGGGGACCGCATCCAAACGGATGCGGTGCAACCGGTAAAGCACCGTTTCCCAAAGGCCTGGGTTTACCACGCCATGCAGCCCCGCCACCACAATAGGATGATGGTCCAATGTGCCTAATTGCATCTGCTGAAACACAAGACGTTTGTCTCTAAGCCGACGGCGAATCTGGTTCATTTGGGTCAGCCCAATCTCGTTGAACGCTTCTTGGGGCCCGCGGATGGCCAATTCCGTCTGAGGCCGTTCGATCGCTCGTTGACGATACTGAACCGTATCGACCAACCACGCATACGTGGACCCTTCGGGCACTAAAACCGTGTTCCCCGCCAACAGTTTGGGCCAAATTTTATTCCAGTGGGTTTCTTGACTGATGTGCCCCACATGCAAAGTGCTCTGGTCCCAGTGGTCGGGAGGTGCGGTGGTCTTAAGCAAGGGAGCAATGATATCTTGGTCGACCATCTCGGTATCGACCAGCCCATCGATGTACACCATCAAAACCCGTTGTTGGGATCCGCATTCCACAACGCGCACAATCGCATCAGGGCTCTTATTTAACTCGGATTTCAGATATTGCTCAATGGCCGGCAAATCGCCAGAAATGGTATCGGGGGTTAATTCCTTCCATGCGGCAAGCTCAGCCAGCAACCGTCCGGACGATTCGCTGATTTGTTGCACATCGCGGATTTTTGACGGATCTAACACCGTACGCCCTCCTCACAACACCTGAGTTAATGAGAGAGTGCCCGCCACGCGGCCAATTTATGCCGGTTTTGGTGATATTGGAGGAGAAGAGGAAGTTCCACGTTATGCTCGTCTAAGCTTGCCCGAGGACGCATAGAATTCTTCAACAGGAGGGATACGCTATGATCCGTCGGGTTGCGGCCATGAGCCCAGTACTCGCCCTCGTTGCCCTGTTCTGTGCCAGCTTGGTGCTGTGGAAACTGCCCCATGAATCCCTAGCCGTGCATGGCCCGCTTCCCGTCGTGGTTATCGATCCGGGGCACGGCGGCCCCGATCCCGGCGCCATCGCGGGCCCCACAGGACCTTACGAAAAAAACATTAATCTGGCCATTGCCCTGACGCTTTCCACGTTTCTGCAATCTAACCGTATCCAGACGTACTTGACGCGCACCACCGACCAAGCGGTGAGTCCCGCTCCTTACCATAGCACACGCGACCTGCACTGGCGCGCGGCTTTAAGCCGCCATTGGCACGCGGCTATTTTTGTCTCGATTCATACGAACGCCGAGCCCACGGCCAAAGCCCTAGGGCCCATTGTCTATTATCGGGCCGGCTCCCGCAGTTCCTACGCTTTAGCTCAACAGGTTGCGTCATCACTTGCGCCGCTTGCCGGACGCCTCGTTCCTCCCCGTCCCATCCGCCAGCTAGTATTACAAGAAACGGGCGTTCCGGCCATTAACGTAGAAGTAGGCTTTATTACCCACCCGCTTGACCAATCGCGGCTGGTGAACTCGGCCTACCAAATCCAATTGGCCCGCGCCATCAACCAAGGCATCACGCGTTATCTAGCGCTAGATCCCCAAGAGCACCACGCATAAGGCCATAATGCCTTCTTCCCGTCCTAGGGCACCTAAATGGTCGGTCGTGGTGGCTTTTACGGACATGCGGTCTAGATCACACTCACAGACTCTGCTGAGATTTTCGCGCATGGCCAGAATATAAGGCGCCATCTTAGGTTTTTGGGCCACAATCGTCATATCCGCTGAGACAAGTTGATATCCATGGTGTTTCATCATCACGACCACTTGTTGCAAGAGCGTCAATGATGAGGCGCCTTGCACCCTCGGATCGTCGCTTTTAAAGTAGGTGCCTAAGTCTCCTAAGGCCAAGGCGCCTAAAATTGCATCCATAAGTGCATGAGTTAATACGTCGCCATCCGTGTCGCCCTCAAGACCCCGGTCATAAGGAATACCCACCCCGCCCACAATCAACGGGCGTCCTTCGACCAAAGGGTGAACGTCAATGCCCTGGCCAATACGGGTGGAATTACCCATGGCTTAGCCTCCATTCAAACCACAAGATGTCCTCAGGCGTCGTCAACTTCCGGTTATTGGGATCGCCGTCCACCATCACCACGCGGTGCCCCATCGCCTCCACGACTTCCGCATCGTCCGTCGGGATCCCATGCGTCCAACGCCGATGCGCCTCCCATATGACATGCTGATGAAATCCCTGCGGGGTCTGCGCTAAACGCAAGGATGTGCGCGCGATGGTTTGGGCGACGTCCCACCCGTCTTGTGTTTCGTCTACCCGTTTGACGGTATCGGTGACGGCCACTCCCGGCAACGCCGCTCCCCATTCGGCCGCGGCTTGTCGCACACGGTCAATGACGGCCTCTGGCACTAAAATACGCGCTGCATCATGAATCAGCACAACGTCGAGTGGATCCATCTGAGGACGTAGAGCTTCGAGCCCCTTTTGCACCGATAAATAACGGTCACGTCCGCCCGTAACCGTCTTCCAGTGTGTCAACTGCAAAATGTCTAACCACCGCAACACATCCGCCTCTTGTTCGGGGCGGACCACCACCACTCCGCCATCAAAACGGCCGTGCACCGCAAAATGTTCCAAGCTCCATGCGAAGGCTGGTCGCCCTTGCAACATGATCCAGAGCTTGGCCCCATAAGGGCCCATGCGTAGGCTTTGACCTGCTGCCAATAACAACCCAAAACTTCTCACCCATCATCCTCCGTTGTCATTGTGTCGAGATCACAAGAACCCGGCCTCCGCCGGGTTCTGATATCACCGTATTGCGCTTAGGCTTCACTCAATTCTACACTATTTAAGGCCGCTTTCAGTTTAGCAAAAATCATACGGCCCGCCGCTGTTTGCAACACGGACGTCACCACGACGGCAACAGTCTGTCCAATAAATTTGCGACCGCCATCCACTACAATCATGGTTCCATCATCCAAATAGCCAATGCCTTGCCCAGACTCTTTCCCATCTTTAATCACATGGACAACCATCTCTTCCCCGGGCAATACAACCGGCTTCACGGCATTCGCCAACTCGTTAATGTTCAGCACCGGTACGCCTTGCAAGGCAGCCACTTTGTTCAAATTGAAATCGTTTGTAATGACTTTGCCGTCTAAGATCTTAGCCAGCTTCAGTAATTTCGAGTCCACTTCCAAATTGGGATCCACATCACGCTCGTAAATTTGCACTTGGGTTTTGAGCTCTTTTTGGATATGGTTCAAGATGTCCAAGCCCCGGCGTCCACGATTGCGTTTGAGCACATCGGCTGAGTCGGCAATGTGGCGAAGCTCTTCGAGAACAAACCCCGGAATCACCAAAGGGCCTTCCAAAAATCCCGTCTGGCAAATGTCTGCGATACGACCGTCGATAATCACCGACGTGTCGAGAATCTTCGGCTTGACACTATCGGCGGCAGCTCGGTGTTTAACCCGAGGCAACCAGCTCTGCGGCCGCATAAGTTCGTCTTTTTTTCGAATCGACACGCGCAAACCCACATAGCCAAGACCAACGGTAATAGCGATTCGCACGAGAATGCCCAACAAGCCAAATCCCGTCAATTCCGAGGTGAGAAGGAAGGCAATCAACAGCCCAACAATTAAGCCCACGGCACCAGACAACAAGTCTTGTGTCGGCGTTTTCTGCAGCCGACTTTCCCCCCACTCCATGGCCTTTGATGCTCCGCCCCACAGCCACGGTCCCAACACATAGGCTAAAATCCCACCGCCTACCAATCCTATAGCGAGAAAAATGACACCGCGATCCGGCCCGAACCCCTTCAGATATGGCAGAGCCTTGAGCATGTGAAGATTTTGAAATACGCCGCCAATCCCGAGAACGGCCCCAAGAAGCATAATAATTTGGCGCATGGTCTTTCCCATATCTGCCACCTCCTCCTGTCCTGTTCAGATGACCCAGCAAATTCTTGCCATCCCAATTTCTAGTGTCTCCCGGAGGTGTGGAATAAATACCTTAATTTACAAGTCCAATAAACAGAATTTAAAACCCCCGTGCTCTCTATGATAGCACCGAACACATGAGAAAAAGCAAAGAATTTGGCAAAAACACACCCGACCCCCACAGCTAGGCGTCGGTTTTGCCAAGGCCGCTATGCAAAGCCGTCCAGAGCTGATACCCCGTATCGTGGTCTATGCCCCCAACCAGGGATAATTCCTCAGCCGTCGCTTCAGCTAATGCCTGCCGGCTTGCAAAGTGGCTACCGAGTCGGTCAATGACAGGCCCTGGCAGAAGTTGTAGGTGGTATAGCCACCTATATCCGCGTGGAGATAGGGGCTGGCCCAGACTATCAAATCCCAGAGCGATTCCCCACGCCGTGGTGTTCCAAGATTCCGCTTCTTCCCAGGGAGGAGGTGGCGCATTAGCCTCTCGCTGATAATCTCTCCACAGCCATAACCACTCCCAGTAAATATCAGGATATTCCTCCAGTTGCAAATCAATCAAATGGCCATCGCGGCCCAATTCAACTACGTAGCGTTTGATTTCTCGCCGAATTTTTAAAGCAATATAGCCTCTGCGCATCACTTCGGCAACTTCGCCCAGCGTGGCCAAGCCTTCTTGTTCAGCCTCCCCCAGGCGACGTGTAGCACTACGAAACAAGCGGTCATAACGTCCTAAGGACGCCAAGGCATTCGTAGCCTTGGTTAAAATGTAGCTGAGGTCATGCAACATATAGCGCATCTGGCCGCGGTACAAGGTCACCACTTGTCGCCTTTGCGAAACAGCGATAACCGTGGCATCTCGGGTTTGGGCAATCCGCTCTGCCGTCCGGTGGCGCATCCCCGTCTCATGAGACGGGGCATATTTTTTGGGAATCATTTCGACATTCGCCCGCCTAATGCGCTCGAGGTGACGATCTAACAAAATAGCGCCGTCCATTTTAGCAAGTTCATACACTAACTGGTGCTGAAAGGGCACATCCAGGGGGAACCCGCCATCGCAGTCCTCATCGATGGCGGGTTCCCCTCCAATGATAATCAAGGCCCCCGTACGGGCGCGCAAAATATTGTCCAACGCATCCCGCAAAGGTGTCCCCGGCGCCACGCCAGCCAATATTTCTAAAAGTGGATCCTCATTCACGTTCTCAGTCCTCCGGACTTTCTAATCCGAGCCGCGCAATCACGTCGCCTATGCGCGTCGCGGCAAATGTTAATATCCCGGGCTGAACCGATGACACCGTGCCGGGCACCACTAAACGGGTAAACCCAAGCCCCCCCGCTTCTTTGACACGTTCTTCTAAGCGGGGAACGCGTCGAATTTCACCTGTTAACCCGACTTCCCCACAGACCGCCCACTCAGGCCCGATCGCTTGGCCGGTCAACGAGGATACTGCGGCCGCTAAAATGCCTAAATCCATCGCGGGATCATCAATGGATACGCCGCCGGTGACTTTGAAATACGCATCCATTTCGGAAATCCTCAAGCGTAAATGCCGTTCAATGACCGCCAAGACTAATGCCACGCGGTGTGGATCCATGCCTGAGACCACGCGCCTAGGGGTCCCAAAGCTCCGCACCAACAACGCCTGCACCTCCACCATTAAGGGACGTGTGCCTTCAAACGCTGCGACAACGACTGATCCCGGCCGATCGACAGGTCGCTCTTCTAAAAGCATACGGGACGGGTCCTCAACCCCAACCAATCCCTCCCCTTCCATCGCAAAAAGTCCTAACTCACTGGTCGAACCAAAACGATTTTTAACGCCCCGCAGAACGCGGAAGATATTTTGTCGGTCCCCCTCAAACATGAGCACGACGTCGACTAAATGCTCTACCACCCGGGGCCCTGCTAGCGCTTATTGGACACTGTCTTCATCCTTCGTTCGGGGCCATAGGAATTTGTCGGTGTTCGCATCATACTCCAGCCACGGCAGATGGTCCGTCGGATCTAACGCAACCTGCCTCCATGACCCACGGTGACGCCATAATTGAGCCAGCGGAAGCCATAAGGCGGCGGGCGCTTGTCCAATCCGGCGAGGTTCGTGTCGAAGTCCCGCCAAGACGTCTTGCACGTCCCCATGGGAGTGCCAGGCAACAGAATCTGCATGGCCTTCCACATACCGGCGTAGGGTTTGCCATTGACGTTTTCCCAAACGCGCCATGAACGCCGCAGGCAGGGTCCATGTCCCGTTGTACTGCCAGCGATTATCCCAAGAGAGCCAGATTGGTCGCCGAAACCACTCACGTTGGCTATTGAGCGTCTCGTCCACGAGAACACACCACGCATTCACGTCATCTGGGTCATCTGCGATAAAGAAGATCACGGGATTCAATTGCATGGGCAATACACCTATGCCATGACTCGCGATGCTTTGTCCAAGCTGCCAAGCCTCTAAGGAACGGGTGTGTGCCTGTCCATTGAATTGCCGACGCAAAACCTTATTACCTTGAGCCCATAACGCTAGGAGCTGGGCATATTGTCTCTGAGGATCCAAAGTTGTCTCCGTTTCCTGCACGTTGACCGCTGCGGCGGGCTCTCGCGCGCCACTCCCAGTGTTTCATGCATATAGCCCAGTGCCTCAGCCTAAGTTACCCTAAGCTGCGGGCCGCATTGACCCTTCTTTGTTCACATGCCCAACCAAAAAGATTGGACACATCGTTTTAGCCACTTTCATCAAACGAGCGGCAATGCCGCGAACCTGACCCACACTCCCCGGTGCACTCTCGATCTCCGCGTCATAGACGGTCTGCAACGAATCGACTACCACGAGTTGCCATGATCGGGAGGTGATAACCGATTCAATGATGCGAATGTTACCTTCCGCCATAACATAAAGTTGGTCAGGCAAAGCACCAAGTCGCTGTGCACGAATTCGGGTTTGGGCGGCAGACTCTTCAGCGGTAATATAGAGCACCGGTCCTTGCCTGCTAACAAACGCCGCGATCTGCAGCAATAGCGTCGACTTGCCTATCCCAGGATCGCCTCCCAACAGAAAATATCCGTTAGGCACCATTCCCCCACCCAAAACCCTGTCAACCTCGGCAATCCCGGTCGATATCCGCACAGTACTTTCCGCTTCAATCGTGGTAATCGGCACCGGCGTGGCTCCCGAACCGGAAGCGGAAGGAGCCGGAGTCGGCTCCTTCCGGACGATTTCCTGCTCCATGGTATTATACCCACCACACCCCGGACAGCGGCCCATCCAGCGAACACTGGTGGTGGCACAAACCTGGCACACATACCGCGTCTGTTCTCGGATTGTCCTCACCCCCGCTGGTCATTAAGCACAGTGTCACTGGTCGTCATTTCGGTAAACGTTAGTTTCCCATCTTCCGCATCCACCAAAATATGCGCCCCTTCCGGGAACTTCGCCGCCAGAATCGCCTCTGCCAAGGGGTCTTCCACCAGCCGCTGAATTGCACGGCGCAAGGGACGAGCACCAAACACGGGATCATAGCCATCTTTAGCAATAACGAGCTTCGCCGCATCAGTAATCGCCAACGTATAGCCGTTTTGTTGCAGGCGGTCTTCAACCTCTTTCAGCATAATCCCCACAATTTGTGCCAGTTGATCGCCAGACAGCTCATGGAACACAATAATCTCATCCACACGATTGATAAACTCGGGACGAAATGTGTGCTTCACTTCATCCATCAGCCGATCTTTCATCTCGCGGTAATGCCCTTCATCCGACTCCCGACGAAACCCAATGGTGTTTTGACGTTTAATCAGGTCAGCTCCCACATTTGAGGTCATAATGATGACGGTATTGCGAAAGTCCACCGTGCGCCCTTTAGCTTCTGTCAGCCGTCCTTCTTCCAACACTTGCAGAAGAATATTAAAAACCTCAGGATGCGCCTTTTCAATTTCATCAAGCAAAACCACAGAATACGGATGGCGTCTCACCGCTTCTGTCAATTGACCGCCTTCTTCATATCCCACATATCCGGGCGGAGCGCCCATGAGTCGTGACACGGCATGGCGTTCCATATACTCGGACATATCAATCGTCACCATGGCCTCTTCATCGCCAAACAGTGACGCCGCCAAGGCCTTGGCCAGCTCAGATTTCCCAACTCCTGTGGGCCCCAAGAAGAGAAATGATCCAATCGGCCGGCGCGGATTTTTCAACCCGGCCCGGGCCCGGCGTATGGCACGGCTTACGGCTTCAACGGCCTCTTGCTGCCCCACCACCCGGGCATGTAGTTCATCCTCCAGCTTCAAGAGACGTTCCGATTCCTCGCCTTTAAGTTTTTCGACGGGAATTCCTGTCCACGACGAGACAATGTGCGCAATATCTTCGGGCGTGACATTGATGGCTTCCTTCCCTTGGCGGGCGTGCCATTCCTGAGTCTCACGTTCTAGCTCCTCACGCAGCTTCTGCTCTTCGTCCCGCATTTGCGCCGCTTTCTCAAATTCTTGCGCTTGGACGGCCGCTTCTTTTTCCTTGCGAATGTCTTCCAATTTTTCGGCCAAGTCCTTTAAGTCAGGCGGGGCGACATAGCTCTTCAAACGCACCCGCGACGCGGCTTCATCAATCAAGTCGATCGCTTTGTCGGGAAGAAACCGGTCCGAAACATAACGGTCAGAGAGGCGCACCGCCGCCTCCAGGGCTTCGTCAATAATGTTGACCCGGTGGTGGGCCTCGTAGCGATCACGCAAGCCCTTTAAAATCTGAAGCGTTTCTTCTGCGGAAGGCTCCTCCACCATAATCGGCTGAAACCGTCGTTCCAAGGCCGGATCCCGCTCAACATATTTGCGATATTCGTCCAAGGTAGTCGCTCCAATGGCTTGCAACTCACCCCGCGCCAAGGCTGGTTTTAAAATGTTGGCCGCATCAATAGCTCCTTCCGCAGCGCCAGCGCCCACAATCGTGTGCATCTCGTCAATGAATAAAATGACATTTTTCGCTTCACGAATTTCGTTCATGGCGCGTTTTAGACGATCTTCAAACTCTCCCCGGTATTTAGAGCCGGCCAGCATGGCCCCTAAGTCCAACGCCACCACACGGCGGTCCTTGAGAATTTCTGGCACCTTGTTTTCCACAATGCGCTCTGCTAGGCCTTCAACCACAGCCGTCTTGCCTACACCCGGCTCTCCAATTAATACCGGATTATTCTTCGTGCGCCGACTCAAAATTTGAATGACGCGCTCAGCCTCCGTGTCTCGGCCAATGACCGGATCCAACTTGTTCTCTCGTGCCATCTGAGTTAAGTCCCGTCCATAGAGGTCCAAGGTCGGCGTATTCACCGATGGCGCCTGCTCCGACGCATTGCTAGCCGCTTGTTGTCCTCCCGCCGCATTGTGCAAGAGCTGGTGACGGACTTTGTTTAAATCGGCGCCCGCTGCCAACAATACTTGTGCCGCGACACCCTCACCTTCACGAATCAATCCGAGGAGCAAGTGTTCAGGCCCAATGTAATTTTGGTTGAGAGCTCTTGCTTCCTGTCCAGCCAATTCCAAAACGACTTTTTTCGCCCGGGGTGTAAATGTGACCTCCTCATTGGGGCCAATAGCAGGTCCTCGCCCGGTTGCCTTCAACACTTCGGCTCTTACTGTTTCCAGGTCCAACCCGATTGACTGGAGTACTTTCGCGGGCAATGAGTTCGTTTCGCGAATCAATCCCAACAGCAGATGCTCCGTGCCTACAAAATTATGTCCCATACGGCGCGCTTCATCTTGGGCATGAATCACCACACGCCGCGCCTTTTCGGTAAATTGTCCGAACATCGCTATTCCCCTTCCCTTCTAAAGCATCCCCTGACACCTATTCCTTTAGGCTGACTGGGCCTCATCTTGCAGCCGTTTGCGTAACAGGGTTGCCCGCATTTGATCCCGTTCGCTTGCACTTAATTCCCGGCCGCTCTGCGATTGCAAAAATCCCGGACGCGTGACGAGTGTGAGTTGCGCGAACGTACTTTTCGTTGCCGGTAATAACTTCAAATCTTGGCCCAGTTTCACTTCCGAAAGCAGACGTAATGCCTCTTCTGACGTCATAATGCGGGCGTGACTCATAAGACCCCATGCCCTCTCCACACGATCGGCAAGCATCAACTCCGCGTTATGTTGTAGATATTCCCTGGCATGGCGCTCGCGCCCGACAATTTGCTGGGTCACCGTTGCGAGATTATGAATGAATTCTTCCTCACTCAGCCCGAGGGACACTTGGTTGGAAATCTGAAAAATATTGCCGACCGCATCCGAGCCCTCACCATATAGTCCCCTAACAACCATCCCAATTTGAGCTAAGGTGGTAAAGACTTGAGACGCCTGGCGTGTCAAAACTAAGGCGGGCAGATGCACCATAACAGAAGCCCTCATGGCCGTCCCAATATTGGTTGGACAAGCCGTTAAATATCCCAGACGGGCGTCAAACGCATAGTCTAGCGTAGCTTCCAGCGTATCGTCCAACCGGTCAGCCACTGACCATGCCTCTGAGAGCTGCAAGCCGGACAACAGCACTTGCAAGCGAAGATGGTCTTCCTCATTCACCATAATACTAATGCTTTCTCGCTCGTCGATGGCAACGGCTCGAAACGCAATGGGATCTTCCATCATGGCCGGGCTCATGAGGTGCTTTTCCATCAAGACCTGGCGGTTGACCGGTGATAAGTCTGCAAGTTTTTGAAAATGTAGCGCCCATCCCCCTTGCACGCCTAAAATAGCTTGTTCCACCCGGGCCAACATTGTCTGCGCACCATCAGCGGTCATATGATTGGGGAAGCGCGTATCCTTCAGATTCCGCGCCAACCGAATGCGACTGGATAAGACAATGTCCGCATCGGGTCCTTGGGCCTGCATCCACGCACTAAACGGTTCCATGGTCTTGGCTCCCTTGTGACTCGACATGCTGTTCTTCAAGCGTGCGAATTTGATCACGAAACCGTGCTGCATCCTCAAATGCTTCTTGCGCAATGGCTTCTCGCATTTTCGCGCGTAAATCCTCAAGCGTGCGTTGATGCAAAATATCTTGCCCACTTCGGCGCGGCACTTTGCCGTGATGCTCCACACTTCCATGCAACCGTTTGACCAACGGCTCTAACTCGTTCCCAAAAGCTTGATAGCAGCGGTCACATCCTAGCCGTCCGGTCTCCGCAAATTGTTGATAGGAATAGCCACACGTGGGACATTGTTTGTCGGGAATAGGTGCAGCCCGCTGTCCCGAGGGATTTAGGCCAATTAATCCCCCTAATACATGTTGAATCGTAAATTGGGGTGCTAGCATAAAATGATAGGCCCCTTCTTGTCGCGCGCACTCTTCGCACAAATACCGGTCAAACTTTTCGCCATTAACCACCGTCGTCATATGCACAGAGGCTGGCCGTGTTTCACAGCGCTGACACAGCTGCGCGCGATCACCACGCGCTTCATGAGTATTTTCCATCGTTAAGTCGCCCCTTTAGGCCGCAAGAGAGTTGTCAGCATTGCCTGCAATAACCTAGCCCGTAAGCGATCACGTTCTGGCAATCCTACTCCCAAGACGTCGCGACGCACCACCGCAAGCAACATAGCGCGTTCCCGTTCGGTAATATGCCCGCTTTCGTAAAGCCTTTCCACCACACTCACCGCACGATTTTGATCAATGCTTTCTAAGCCTTGGACTGCAAGCATCACATCTTCAAAACCTTCAATGAGCTGCAACACCTTGATGCCGCCCCCGCCTCCACGGCGTCCTTCCACCAAATATCCACGCTCTGGTGTAAAACGCGTCATCAGCACGTAGGTAATCTGGGACGGAACGCAGTCGAAACGTTCGGCGATATCGGCACGCTGAATCTCAATCACACCCGCTTCAGATTGCGATAGCAAGCGTCTTAAGTATTCTTCTATTTCATCGCTAAGACTCGCCATGACGCTCCCCTCTTTGCTGACTTTGACTTTTGTTGTTTTTCATTTGTAGTATACCACTTCTGTCAAGCCATGGAGGATGCACCCACATAATACCATACCCCAAATTTTTGCCAACACTGCACAGATCAAGAAAATCAGGAATCACTTTCACCTCTGCTTTTGTCCCACCATAGTGTGTTATTGCCTGAGGCTAACAAAGAAAACTACTACTAAGAAACTTGAGGTGATGCACGCATGACCCCCCAGACTCCCCCAAAGACCCCATTAACGCAAGAGCACTTGCACCGTGCTGCCGACCGGCGCCAGGTAGAGACCGCCCGCCTGACTCGCCGCCCTGCCAAGCTTCTGTGGCTCTTGATTGGTCCCGGTCTTTTGGTGATGCTCGGTGAAAATGATGCCCCTAGCATGCTATCTTATGCAGCCACAGGCTCTCAATTCGGCATAGGCTTCTTTCTCCCCTTCGTTGTTCTCACGTTTGTGATGGCGTTGGTCGCCCAGGAAATCACGGTCCGCTTGGGCGCGGCGTCCCAAACGGGGCACGCCGATTTGATTTATCGACGTTTTGGCCGATTTTGGGGAAATTTTGCCATGATTGACCTGTTATTTACCAATTTTTTGACCTTGGTCACAGAATTTGTTGGTGTGGTCGCTGGGGCTGGCTATTTTGGGATTCCCGCATGGGCTGCCGTAGGCGGCGGCGTCGTTATCGTCAGCATTGCGGTTGTCGTGCGTCGCTATTGGGCATGGGAACGTCTTGTTTTGGCTTTGGCCCTGTGCAATCTCGTCTTTGTTCCAGTCGCTATCATGACCCATCCTCACTGGGGTTCTGTGGTTCACGCTCTTTGGTCTTGGCAACCCCTAGCCGGTGGGTTTAATGTCAATATGCTGATTTTATTGCTTTCCGACATCGGTGCCACCATCACCCCCTGGATGCTCTTCTTTCAACAAGGCGCCGTCAGCGACAAAGGCCTCACCGTACGGGACATACGCCACGGCCGCATCGATACCACCTTAGGAGCTGCCCTTGCGGCTATTGCGGCGCTGGGCTGCATCATAGCCACAGCGCCCCTCTATGTACATCACATGAATGCAAGCCAGTTTGGCACTGCACAATTTGCCCAAGCGCTTGTCCCCTATGTTGGCCGCATTGGAGGAGCATTATTTGCCCTCGGCGTGTTGGAAGCAGGACTGGTAGCCGCTACGGTAATTTCCACATCTTCCGCCTATGCCTTTGGCGAAGTGACTCGCACGGCTCACAGCCTTAACCGGTCCTTTCGCGAGGCCAAAGGGTTTTATCTCATCCTCATTGGCATCGCAGCCGTCGCCGGCGCTTTAGTTTTGTTGCCTGGCTTCCCCTTGGAAATGGTCGTTATCATGGTCAATGTCATTGCTGTGCTAACGATGCCGCCGGCCATTGGTTTTCTTCTCATTCTCGCCAATGACCGCGAAATCATGGGCCCCCACCGGAGCACATGGTGGCTCAATGCCATGGGACTCACCGTTGGCATCTTTGTCACGACAGCTGGCATCATTTATGCCATCTCCGTTATCTTTCCCCGTCTGTTTTGAACACTCTGGACTATCCAACGCCCGCCTGCCAATACCAAATTAAGGAGGTCTTATCGATGAATTCCCTTACGCTTGACACCCAACAAGTGCCTGACCTATCGCTCGAAGAATTGCTCGCGGATCACGAATCCGCGCGTGAGAAAGTGGAGAAACTGGGCCGCCTGCCGTTGTCCCCCACTCTGAAGGTTATCATTTGGGGACTTCGGGTTTATGTCCTCTTCATGGTGGTCGTCGTCGTCATCAATGCCTTCGAGATCACGCATTAAGTATCTCTCAATAACAGCCCGGCAGCCACCTACCGCTGCCGGGCTGTTTACACGTCATAGCGTCGACCATATTCGGGCACGATCCGAATCGTCGGGGGGCTAGGCTCCAACAACTCCGGAGCATGAGTGTGAATCGGATAGACCACCTGGGGCTTGATCCATTCCACAATCTGATGGATGGCTTTAGGACTGCCATGTCCACGTGAACCAATCGTCCGTAAAGGGACATGGTACTGGGCCAACCAACGCTGTAACGAGCGGCCGGCAGGAGACGAAAGGCGGGGCTCCCCGTCGGCATGAATAAAGACACTGTCTGGCCCTAATGACAAATCCATCATCCAAGGAATATCTTTGGGCCACATTTGAAGAATGTACCGATTGGGTGACGCCTTGATGTTTTCCAATTGGCCAGCCGAATAAGTCACCATGTGGGCATCGATGCCATAGGCCTTAAGAAACACCGCAAATTCCTTGGACCATAAGATGGTGCGATCATAAGACCGTGCAATGCGGTCAAATGCTTCAATTCTCTCGATATTTCGGGGTCTAAGAGTCATTAACGCCAATCCGCGCGTGTTGTGCAAAATCTGGCCAAAGACGTGGTCGACGTGTGCCTCTGTCACAGGGTCTTCTGTTTCGGCTGATTTCGCTCCCAGTGTGGTCCCTTCAATGGCCAAGACCTCGGCGCCACGGGCTTGGTGACAGAATTCTTTAACCCACTCGGTATGACGACCATGCAAGCGAATATCCCCTGTAAAGGCCACCCGCCTTCCACGGCTTTCTACGATGTATCCTGAAGCCCCTGGGACATCATGATCAACGGGGTAACGCGTCACCGTGAAAGGGCCAAAAGACAGTGGCCGTCCCGCTTCCATGGGAAGCATGTAAGGCCGTTCGCCTTCCAACATCACTTTTTCCGCAAAGATTAATTCAAATGTCGGATCCGCTTGCGCGGCGCGCCCAACGGCATTTAACGCGTCGCGAATCGCAATCGTTTCCTTGGCCGCATAAATCGGAACGACGGGATCCACCCAGCCTATCAGGCCAATGTGATCGACGTGAGCATGCGTAATAAAGAGAACCGTGCGCCCATCACTGCCGCCGGCCAGTCCCGTTCCCTGAACCGCCTCCTCACGAAATAAATGCGGAATCCACGGCGCATCGCCCGCCCTCAAACGGTCAGCTAATTCACGGCCTGGTCTGGGATCGACAGGGTGATGATACAAATCAGAGCGTGGACGATCCCAGCCTAAATCACAAAGAACCCGCCACCCGTCTTCTTCGACCATCACTTTACTCGACCCTGTTGTTCCCACACCACCCCAAAAGCTCACTTTGGCCATGTTGCCTTCCCCTTCCCTGTCGATAGCATTGTAACATAGGGATGAGCAAAGCCTCCGTCTACAGCCAACGGAGTCGGCCCAAAGAAAAATCCCTCTTTTTCAAAGAAAAGAGGGATTTAGTAAAAAAAATTGTCGGCACGACTGGGCCTCCCAGATCCCTGCGGATCCAGTACCACCAGCGAGGCAGTGGGGGACGACCGTGTGCGGCATGGG